>JAFGVJ010000261.1 GCA_016938055.1 Prolixibacteraceae bacterium | reverse complement strand
CAAAAATTGAGGACGGAAAATCACCTTTCCGAATGATACTGATGAATGTGTTGAAGCAATCTTTGATCTTTTTCATGTTGGGTACAACGTTTCTTGTTCAAGCCCAGACCGAATCATTGCCCGGGCTTGAGGAGCAGGGCATGAACATTGATTCTGTACTGAATGTGATTGAAGAAGAACAGCCCGTTCATGAAGAATACCCGGCTTCGGTGTTGTATCATCACATTTGGGAGCACAACAACATCCGTTATCCGCAAACATCCTTCAATGTAAAGGACGATACCATCAGGATCGTTCTGGTGGGAGAAAACGATCGTCCCTATGTTCACCCTTACAAGGGCAGGGTCATTTCAAAGTATGGTCCGCGGAGTGGCCGCATGCATACCGGCACCGACATCAAACTTCTTTCGGGCGATTCAGTTCTGTGTGCTTTCGACGGCAGAGTGCGCCTGGCCAGGGTTTTCAGCGGCTATGGCAACATGGTATTGGTTCGTCATAACAATGGACTCGAAACCATATACAGCCACCTGAAAAGCATCACCGTGCAAGTGAATGACACATTAAAAGCCGGCGATTTGGTGGGCTACGGTGGAAGAACCGGACGCGCCACCACCGATCACCTGCACTTTGAAACCCGCTTGTTTGGCGACCCCTTTGATTCCAACAAATACATCGACTTTGATAACTATGCCCTCAGGGGCGACACGCTTTATTACCTGAACAAGAAGGTATCGGTCAGGCTCGAAGACCTGCTGCCCAAACCGCCCCAGCACCTGGCCGCAAAAACTCAGCCCGACGGCTCACTGGTCCATGTGATTGAACAGGGCGACAACCTGTGGAAAATTGCCCGGATGTACAATACCACGGTTAACCAGCTATGCCAGCTGAACAACATCACCACGCAGCAAATTCTGAAAATCGGTGTGAAGTTGTATGTACAATGAGTGAAGATAGATGGTTATTCAATGGGTTCATTTGAAGATGGGACAATTTGAAAATGCGTTAATCCGGTTGCGCCTAAAGCATTAAGCTTCTGAAAGATTCACACTCAACCAGTCTTGCATTTTATGTCTCTGGGATTGAAACCTAACAAAGAAGAATCATAATAATGTTCGACATCATAGCTGATACTACACAATTAATCTTTCAGAATCTGTATGCAATGTCAATACTAAAAAGCAAGCCAAATTCATATTCAGCCTTTTTTAATACTGTTTGTGGCAATTTTCGGTCACTGCCCAATAATACATCAATACCAACTCCTGCCTTTTGTCTTAATATTATTGATTCGCTGAGGTTCACCTTTAAACCCATACCAATATATTGCTCTATCCAGGTAAAGGGCCCGAAATATTCAAAACGTTTCTTGTAAAGCATATCATCTCTGGTTGGTTCTTCAACTCTTGGATCATACAAGCCTGTCATTGAGTACATTCGGTTAAAGGTTTTTGAATAAGAAATTTCGGCATCGTAAAAAGCAAAAAACATGGAGCCAAGGTAGCGGTGATAGTATGCCTTTGCCCCGAAATGATGCAGGGGTTCAGTGGCATACTGCCTTTTATAAAAAATATTGAATTGGTCATCGGGATGGGCAAAGCTGTTGATGTTGTATCATATCCCGATACCAAATTCTGATTTTTTAATGGAATGAAGATAGGTAAGCGCGAAATTTCTTCCGCTATGAGTATAGTTCATACTCCCTGATATTTCCTGTGCATGACATAAAACTGTCGTCAGAAAAACTGCAATTATTAAAAAAAAGTATTTCATCATTGTAATAATTGAAGGTTTATATTCAGTCGTTCCAGTTTAAAATGGATGTAGCTCAATAATTGAACGCAACCCATCTTTTGGAACGATAGAATAAAAATAAATAGCTACTTATAAAATACATGATCAATCACTTTTTGTAAATAATTAATTGGATCACCATCTATCAATAATTTATTATGAACGATAAAACAGGGTACTTTATTGACTCCGTCATTAGTTGAATTATAACTATTTCACCCGAGTCATTTTTTCGGAATAGCCGGCAAAAATTCCCAGGCCATTGCTCATGTTGGAATAAACAGGTGACATAATGGAACTGTAGTCGATTCGGTTGGAGAGTTGTGCCACATAACTTTGGTAATAGAGATAGGCCTCTTCGCTCAATGCTTTAAACTGTAACCAATATTCGCCTTCTAAGAAATTCCAAATATATAGCTGAATGGTTGCGTTTTGTTGGAAGGTTCCCAATAAGGTATACTCTTCAGCTTTTGCCCCTTCGAAATAGGGTGAATTGGTAAAGCACATTTGTTTTTGAAAAGCCGATCGATGTCGGTAGTCTAATTCCCCAATGTAAGCGAAGTCGATAATTTTAGAGATTTTTTCATAATTCAAACTTGTACCAGGCAGATGGCTCAGCTCTTCATAAATGGCATCATAACCATACAGGGTATCACCATCCAAATGGGCTATGCGTTCAATAAGGTCCTCATTTTGAAATTCCTCAAAAATTAATTTGAAAATTGCTTCATTAAAGGTATAAATACTCTTTGCCCTGATGGTATCAAATGTCATACCCCTAATCATAATCCGTTGCAAAGCCACTTCCTCAAATTCGAGTTGACAACTTACCTCGCAAACTTCATCGATGGTATAATAATCGTATTGAATGAGTCCAGGATTTTCATTGTAATCAAGTATCGAAAAATCAACATGAAGCGGAAGAGTACTCGTTGTACTCGATACCGTATCGTTGTTCACCACAACGAACAGTCGGTAGTATTCATGGTCACGTGGTTTGCTTTCCAGATTGATGTATCTCCCTTTACGGGAATGAGTTAGCCATACGGTATCCATCTCATTCCTCACAATAAAAACAAGGGCATTGTCGATCCAACTTTCGTGAGTTAGTTCCAGAAAAGGATAAGTGTATCCTACTTCAACTTCCCAACTGGCATCGCTGGTAAACAAACAATTACAAAACACTTTTTCCTCCGATGCGGGTATTTCGAAGTTGTATTCACTGTTACATGCAGTCAATAGAATCATCGTTAACAGAACCAATAGCTTTCTCATTTTCATTCTATTTAAAAACAAATCGATAACTCACCGATGGCAGAAATCTGAATATGGTGGCATTTTTTAGTACTATTTTGCCATCGCGATCTACTTCAAAATTGACCATATAAGGATTATTCCGGGCATAGGCATTGTATATTGAAAACGACCAGGTTCGTTTTCCCCTTTGTTTTTCCTTTGTAAAGTCGATACCCAAATCCAGCCGATGATAAGCAGGTAAGCGGTAATTATTCACCGACGTAAAATAAATGAGCTGATTGGGAGCATATACCTTTTTGCTTAAAACTGCTGCATAGTCATATTCCAAAGGCTTTTTGCCATAATAGGGATCACCATGGTAGCCGGTCGTTGAAATGGTTATGGGTTCACCCGATGCAAGGATCCAATTCCCCGACAATTGAATGTGATTTGACAGGCGATGTGCTACGGAAATGCTGAGGTAATGACGCCGATCGAAGGAAAAGGGAAAAGCCTTGCCCTTATTGAGTTGCTCAAACTGTTGATTACAGACCGACCAGGTATAGCCCATCCAACCACTTGTATTTCCTTCGGTTTTGCGGACCATTAGCTCAAGACCATAAGCTTCGCCGCTTCCAGCCATTACCCGGTCGTACCAGCGATCATACAAATTAAAAAACGATTCCCCATTTTTGTAGGTGAGGATGTGATTCATTTTTCGCCAATAAGCTTCAACACTGAATGAGTACGATGGATTGATCAGGTAACTTGCCCCCATGTCGAATTGCAAAGAAGTGGATGGTTGAATATTACTTTGCGAAGGCACCCAAATGCTCACATTTAGAAGATTTGAAGTATTGATTAAATTATGAATGGGTTGTACCATATATCCACCGGACAACTTCAACGACCATCGGTCAAAATTTAAAGCACTACGCAAGCGGGGTTGTAAAGAAATATAAGATTTCTCTTCGGTATTGTAATTGGCGTATTGAAGTCCCAAAGTCACTTCCCACCACTTGAATAGCTGAATACGATCTTCGGCATAAACATTCATTTCACTTGCATTGACTAAACTACCTTGTGTTGTATGAAAGGTCTCACCTTTGCTGGTCGCAAAATCAAGGGATAAATTATTTGGGATAAAAACATGACTGGTGTAATGGATGCCAAATTTTAATTGATTGGATGTGGAAAGGAAATAATCGAAATCGGCATAAAGGCCCAAATCTTCAACCTGTGAAAGACGTTGAAAACCGGCATCCGAAATTAAGGTGTCACGTTTTATTTCCATGACGTGAGCATCTAAATCGAGGTTAAAATGGTATTGGGCGTATAAAAGCGTTGTATTCACAAAAAGCTTTTTTCCAAGTATTTTATTCCATCGTAGTGAGGAGGTTTTGTTTCCCCAACGGTAGGAATATTTTGTGGTTTCGATGGAGCCAGCACTACGCCCGAAATCATCGTATTCGATGTAGTTTCCATCCACTTTAGCCGATAAATTATCCTGTCCAAAATAATTGCTCCAATAGATCTTGCCGAATTGATTTAAATCCCAAAATAATTTTACATTGAAGTCGTAGAAGGCATATCCGAATGTTTCGCTTGTTGTTTTGTCATAGGAACTTGATTTCAAAAAAGGAAAAAGAAACAAATCGAGGTATGACCTTCGACCGGCCACCAATATGGATGATTTCCCTTTTACAATGGGCATTTCAACAAGCGCCTTTGATGAGATGGTTCCAAGGCTAAGGTCTGTTTTTATAGTGTATAAATTTCCTTCTCGCATTTTGACATCAATGACCGATGAAATTCTTCCACTATATTGGGCAGGGAAGGCCCCTTTATACACTGCTACACTTTTAACTGCTTCTGGTGTAAATACCGAAAATAGGCCAAATAAATGATTGACATTGTAAACCGGAATACCATCCAGCAGTATCAGGTTTTGACCGGGCGTACCTCCACGAACATAAAGCCCCGAGCTCCCTTCTTTTCCCATTTTTATACCCGGCATCAATTGCAGGGCTTTTACAATATCCTTCTCACCAAATAGGGTGGGTATTTTTTCCAGCTCTTTGCCAGTGAGTTTTAAAGCCCCGAGCTCTTCATGTACAATTTCTCGTGCCCGAAAACTTTTTACTTCCACCTCGCCAATCTGATTGTTACTACGCAGCAGACAAACAATGGTGGT
>JAFGVJ010000260.1 GCA_016938055.1 Prolixibacteraceae bacterium | reverse complement strand
TCCAATGCCCGCCAGCGCCAGGGAAGTAAACCTGAGGCTCCACAAAAAAACTCCCTTAAAAGTACCACACAATACGACTTTGTTCCGGGCGATAAAGTATTGTATTACGAAGATTTCTCACAAGATGCCCTTGGTGACTTTCCTGCCCATTGGACATCAAACGGAAGTGGTGAAGTGAAAACCTTGAACATAGCCTCCGGCAAATGGTTCCATATGAATGGCGAAGATGCCGTGTATTGTTATTCGAAAACCATTGAACTGCCTGAAAATTTCATTGTGGAAATGGACATTATCCCCGATGATGAATATGCTTACGGTGCATGCTTTAACTTATATCGCGATGATCCTGAAAATCCTAAAGAACTGAACGACGATTTGTATCCGGGTATTGAAGGGATTCACATTTTCATTAAAAAAGATGGATGGGAAACCAAGGGCTACAGGAATACCGACAACGGAGACTGGATTCTTGGACAGGCTAGCAAACAGCCGGTGGCTTTGGAGGAAGTTAACCACATTATCATTTGGGTACAAAAGCGTCGTGTTCGCATTTATCACCGGGGCGAAAAAGTATTGGATGTCCCCACCAACATATACGAAGGAACCAAATTCAACCGGATGCGATTTTCACAATGGGATGCCAACAGTTGGCCCATGGTCTCCAACCTAAAAATAACCACTGCAGCACCTGATATGCGCAGCAAATTGATCACCGAAGGCAAACTGGTCACCTACGGGATTACCTTTGATGTGAACAAGGCTGACATTAAACCGGAATCATACGGAACCCTGAAAAGTATTGCCGAAGTTTTGAAGGAAAATCCCGAGGTAAGGGTGAAAATTGTTGGCCATACCGATAGCGATGGTGATGATGCACTGAACCTTGACCTGTCGAAACGCCGGGCTGAATCGGTAAAAAATGAATTGGCCAAGAACCATGGCATTGATTCATCCCGCATGGAAATCGAAGGTGCTGGTGAAAAACAAGCCCTTGCGCCCAACGATACACCTGCCAACAAAGCACAAAACCGTCGGGTTGAATTTCTGAAATTGTAAAGGCTCGCTCTGAAGTTGATCATAAAAAATCCGCTTGAGGTGAACTCAAACGGATTTTTTAGGTCCTTTTCTTTAGGAAGAAAAGGTATTGAAGATAACATTCATCAGAATTTCCATTCAATTCCAAGGGTACCGCTTACACGTTGAAGGTTTTTGTCATTTTCTTCGTAAAACTTATTGAAGAAATAGGTGTAATCCGGAGCCAGTTTGATGGCCACTTTGTCGGAAACATTGTATTTGAAGATCAGACCGCCAATGGCACCCACCTGACCTTTTTGAAATACATACCGGGTATAATCCGATTTGTAGCTTTCACCGTTTGCCAGGGTTGAACGTTCGTAGTCACCCAGGAAAATTTCGAAATGGAAACCAGCCGAGGCCAACAAATCAAGTTTACCAAGACTGAACAAACGGAAATCAACACGTGGAATAAAATCAAGGTTACTGATAGACAAAACTGTATTGTCCAGCCTGTTGGGCAGATCATTCATGATGTTGTATTCACGCGTATAACTCATGTTTTCGTAGAATAAGCCTCCCCTGAAACGCAAACGGTCACCATAACTGTAAATCCCTTCAACGCCAAAGTTAAAATCGGGGAAATAGTCGGTATTGGTTTCGTTCATGTCGTACAAATGGTTCAGGTTTTTCTCAACTCCTCCGGCCATTCCAATTGAGAAGGAATTTTGCGCCTTACTTACAGTTGAAGAGGCAGCGATCAAAACAAACATGAGGACTATCATTCCCCAGGGAAGAAGCCTGTTGTTCCGGTTTGACCCTTGCTGATCAAAAGTGGATGTCTGGTTGTGTAATTTTTTTTGTGCCATAATTTAGTTGCTATGTGTTTATGATTTTTTTAATCTATTTTTCGTTTCATGAACCAATAGTCGTGGAACGAAAATGTAAGTGTTATTTTGGAATAATTTTCATCCATTAAACCACGGCTGAGCGTGCCCCTGTTTCCAATTTCAAAAGCCACATTCACGGTTGAGAGGGAATTGCGCAGGGGCATACCCATACCAAGGGTAAAACGCAAATCATTCACCGCTACATTTTTATAGGTAATGTATCCTGAATCGTATCGTGCTCCAACCCGGTACGAGCACTTTTCAAAAAAATTGCGACTGTTCCTGGAAACTCTTTCCAAACCAATGGAATAAATCTGCTGATCGACATATTTGTTCTCTGAAAGATTGGGGTTAATGCTCCAGCGAGCCATTTCGTAATCGGCTGCAAGCATCACTTTCCCTTTCAGCGTAAGGCTTGCTCCCCCTCCAAAACTGCTTGGCAAATATATCTTTTCGGCCTTTTCTTCATTGGTATAGGTCAACACCGAAACGGCGTCATAAGCTTGATAAATTGCGATATCGGAAATACCCGACAATCGATAAGACGGCGAATATGCACCCCCCAGAACCAATCGTGATCCCTCGTCATCGAGTTTCGCACTATATTGAAAAGAACCTTTGAAAGAAAAACCGTGATACTGCGAATTCTCTGTGTAAGTGGTTGGACTTCCGGGTTCAGCTGCGATGGTCGTTGTGCGTGATTTGATAATTGGTCCGTAATAGAAACCGGCTTCACCACCCAACGAGAAATTTTTGTTCAACTTCAAGCCAAGTGAATAAAACATTTTATTGATTCCCCCCGATCCTTTCCATTGTGTGAAAACTGTACTCACTTCGCCCTCGATGTATTTTGAGGTCAGAAAACTGTAACCAATCTGAGAATAAGGCATCACGCCAAAGGCAGCCATCAGCCTTGAATTGTATCGGTGCCCAAGGGCAAAGCTGGAAATGTTTCCATCGAGGTATTTACTGTCACCATCAACGGTACTGTTCCTTGTAAACTTTATAAATACCCCTGTTTCGTACAACATCGACAATGAGTCAATGGCAGTAAGCGATGCCGGGTTTTTCAGGTTTAAATAAACCGACTCCCTGACGCCATAACCAGTACCACCAATGGCAATGTTTCGTCCGTAAGCAACATTCTGCACATCGCCCAAACTAAAATAAGAATAGGGCGAAGAAGTGCTGTTTTGCGACATTGAAACAAAGGTTGTCAGCAACAGAAGAATCAAGGTTGATATGATTTTTAAAACTTTCATTTTTCAACGATCAGCAAATTAATAATTGGTAATGTAAACCTTCAACCTCAGCTCATTCACATCACTGGCCTGATTCCCGATGACCAGCTGATCCACATTGGGATATTTGTAATCGTAAGGAAGGTGGAGCATCAGTGCATACTTCGGAATGGCATTGGAATCGTATTCATCTTTTACAAAACTTGTGATGTCGTACGAATAATAGGTTTTCATTTTAAATTCATCGTTATAATTCAAAACCCCAATGGCTCCTTTCTGAGTAGAACCCACCACGTAAAGCGGGCTGAAATAGCGGTTTTTATGGTCAACCAGAGACATGCCCAATTGCGAAGGCAGATCGGCTTTTTCCAAAGAGTTGTTTTCATCGGGTTCCATGAAAAGTTCTGCACTAACAATAGTTCCGGTACCCAGGTAATAAAAATCATCGATGTATGGAATCTCTATCCTGGTTCGCAGCATACCTGCCTGGATAAAACTCACATTGTTGGTACTGTTGCTGGAGAGAATGTCTTCACTGGAACTCAGGCTTTCGATCAAACTACCCTGATAATTGTTGGTAATGTGTACAAAAGCATTGTAATTGGGATAGGTAGTTGACAAAACACCTTTTGTATTCCGGTATTCATTTTCGATGGGGAAATCAACAAAATCATCATATAAATAGCGTTTATCGGAATAATACAGCCTTAGCTTCGGTGACGACAGGGTATCGGGCTTGGCGTTAATTCCGAAAACAAACGATGACTTCCCTTTCACCGGTCTGATACAAATTCCTTTGAAATACTTATCGAATATTTCATTTTCAAGGATGGAGTCTTTTTCAGCAACCAACATATCGAACAGCTCCTGGCCCAATGCCGGGTCAATGCTCACGGCCACTGAGTCGGTAGGCACATCAATATCGGTGATCACCCGGTTCAGGTTCAAGGTAAAACGCCCCAGCGGGACTTCTTCCACCTTGAATTGCTGATTGTTGTACAAGTATTCTGTGACGGGATCCACCAAAATATCTTCAACCAAACGATAAACCTCAAATTCACCAATTTGTGTGGTGTCGCCCGTGTGGTATCCATCAAGGTGAAGAATCAACTGTATGGAATCGAACCTCGAAGTCTCTTCAATATCGGCAAGCGGATCGGGTGCAATACGGAAATAGGACTCACAGTATGTTTCAATACCATAATTGTTTTTGGTCATCCCTAACAGAAAACGATTCACACGTGAAGTATGAAAAGTATCAATCCGGGTGTTGAAAGTATTCACAGTGAGGGTATCAACCATGATCACCCTGGTGGGATCAATGATGAAATCGTTGCCCAGATCGTAAATCTGATCTGCATCGTCAAATTCACACGATGAAAACATGATCAGGGATAATAATAAAGAGATGATTATACGCATGCTCATAAAATAAAACTGCCAAAAATAGCATTTAATGATGGATATAAAAGAACTTCAAAACGATTTCATTGAAATTGCCAGCAAATGTAAAAATAAACAGGAGCTTTTAAACACCCCTGTTTTACTGAATATCCTTTTTTAACAAGCCTTAACGAATATGATAAAAATACTTAACGGATTCTTCGCTTGTCGTGAAAAGTTTTATATTTGTCCGCTACTAAAATTAAACACTTTTAACAACAGACTATTTGTCAGGCATCTATATCGCAAAAAATCAAAAAAAACGACAACAATATGAAATTCAAACTTTTTATCGTTCTGAGCTTTGCTCTTTCAGCATTATTGACTTCTTGTGAAGAAGTAGAAATTACCGGCAACTGGGTGTCCAAACCCTTTTATGAAGGAATCCCCCGCGGCGAAGGTTCCAGTTTTGGCATCGACAACAAAGGTTATTTCGGAATGGGAAGAGACGATGACGATTATCTGAGTGACTTCTGGATGTTCGATCCGGAAAAAAATACCTGGATGCAGGTTGCCGAATTTCCCGGCGAAACCAGGGCTTACAATGTTAGTGTAGCTACCAACAATAAAGGTTATGTAGGCTTGGGCTACAATGGCAGTAACGATATGGCTGATTTCTGGGAATACAATCCTGCCAACAATCAATGGAAACAAATTGAAGACTTTCCGGGTGGAGCACGCCGATACAGCACTGCTTTCAGCATTGGCGACGACATTTATGTAGGAACCGGAACCTCCGATAACGACAAGGTTTTCTACAACGATTTTTATAAATATTCAAACGGTAACTGGAGTAAGATTGCAACCATGAGTGGCGAAAAACGCCGCAAAGCCAATGCCGTGGGCATGAACGGTAAAGGTTACCTCCTCAGCGGTATACACAATGGTACCCTGGTGGACTTTTACAGTTACGACCCCGCTACTGATACCTGGACCAAACTGGTTAGTTTGAACGACAGCGAAACCGGTCACAACAGTGTTGCCCGTACCAATGCCTGTGTTTTTGTTTCGGAAGGCAAACTTTACATGGCAGCAGGCAATGTGAACAATTCACCTTCAACTACTGTATTTGAATGGGATCCTGCCACCGAAATGTGGTCATCGATGACTGATATTGAAAGTGCATCGGGCCGCGAAGGTGCCGGTAGTTTTGTATTGAACGACAAAGGTTATATTGTTGGCGGTCGCAGTGGATCGGCTTATTTCGACGATTTCTACATGTTCGAACCCAGCGAAGAAAAAGATTCCGATGACTAAACGATCATCGCACCGGCTCATTTTGGTCATTGTATTGATGGCCCTCGGAGCCAGTGTATGGTATATTCAACAAAGAAGTCCCGTTTCCAAAAAAAACGGGACTTCTTTTGTTATTCCCGACAAGGGGAATTTCAGTGCTCGGGTCATTCAGCTCAATACCAAGGCCTGGGCTTACGAAATTCTAATCGATACCATCCCCTACATACACCAGGCTTTCATACCTGGCATTGCCGGTAACCAAGCTTTTGAATCAGCCGAAGAGGCCCGGAAATGCAGCGAATTGGTGCTAAAGAAACTCCGTAACAAGCAAATACCATCCATCAGCCGGAAAGAATTAGATGAATTGGGCATAGCCTATCAATAAATCAGGGTTTCTGATAAGACATTTGCAGGAGTTCTCCTGCTTCCGATCCAGTATTGAACAATAAATCGATAATACTCAGATGGGGCACAAAGCCAAAACGGTCGGAAAAAGTTTGGGTATAGGCTTGAAAACGGTAATCGGGATCAACTGCTTCCCGATCCTTCAATATCAAAGCCCTGTAATCAAGTCCGCTGCTTTGATGCTGGTAAGTTTGGGTGAGCAAAACCCGGGTTTCTACTTCAAGCAAATCCAGCAATAATCCATTCAGTTGCTGGTTAAAGTCAATCAGAAATTTCCAGGGGCGTGTATAAAATGGTTCAAAATCATCGCGGTAGTATTCAAAAAACGGTGAATTGTTGTAGGCCGAAACAATGGTTCGCCAATGGATGTCCTGCCATCGGGTTTGGTAATCGATCTGTACATCTTTCACCAGGGTTTTCTGACCATGGTTTTTC
>JAFGVJ010000044.1 GCA_016938055.1 Prolixibacteraceae bacterium | reverse complement strand
TTTTTTTTTGAATGGTACCCCCCAAAAAAAACCGCCCCGGGGATGGACGGTTAATTCATGGATACTATATGGATAGGGAGAAATGAATTTTCAGCATCAAAATTGTTCATAAATATGAAAGTCTCAAAAAAAATACGTCGAAAAATTTCCACCATTTAACCAACCTGCATTTTTGGCCTATGAGTTGTACTAATTTTACAATGAACGATTGAACTGCATGCTAAAATATTTCGTTATTTTACGCTACATTTTAAAAACCGACAATTTTGGACATCCAAACGAACATAGCAAATCCCTTTTTTTATCTGCTTCTGATCATCGCAGCCATCGTTGCGCTCATTTGGTTGCTCTATTTTAACAGAAAGCAAAACGATGAATTCACCAAAATCCAGCGAAACATCCTCAGTATACTAAAATTTATTGCGGTATGGCTAATTGCAGTTTTGCTCCTTTCTCCAGTGATAGAAACCATTCAGAAAAAAACCGAAAAACCCATCATCATACTGGGCATCGACAATTCTGAATCAATGGCCGTGGATGCATCAAACCCGACTTTCATTGCGGAGTTGATTGAAACTGCAAAAAATGAACTATCGGATCAGTACCAGGTGGATGTTCTTACATTTGGCGAAGGGGTAAACAAAACCGAAACTCCAGTCTTCGACGAAAAGAAATCAAACTATGCACAATTCATCAGTGAATTGAACAAACAATATTATAACCTGAATGTGGGTGCAGTGATCATAACCGGCGATGGAATTTTCAACGAAGGTACTAACCCATCTCAGGTTGAAAGCCGTATTGGTGCTCCTTTTTACACACTCGGACTGGGAGATACCCTCATCAAAACCGATCAGGCTATCGTGGATGTAACTCACAATCCCAACGTCTTCCTGAACAACACCTTTCCCATCGATGCTGCTTTTAATTTTACAAATTTTCCTCAAAGTCAGACCCAGTTAGCCATCTACATCGAAGGAAAACTTTTACATAGCGAAACCATCGAAGTGTTACAACCCGATTTCTTTTTCAGGAAAACATACCAGTTACTGGCCGATGAACCCGGATTAAAAAGGGTAGAATTGGTTTTGAGCCCTTTTACCGAAGAACACAACCTTCAAAACAACCGTTTCCGTTTTACCATCGAAGTTCACGACAACAAACAAGAAATCCTGATCCTGTCACAAGGTCCGCATCCCGATATTGGGGCCATGACTCAAACCCTGAACGACCTGGCCAACTTTAACATCACCTATACCGATGTGCTGGCCTTTTCGGGCGATTTCAGCAAGTACGACCTATTGATATTGAACCAATTGCCTTCGATGCGCACACAACACCTGGCAATTTTCGAAAAGATTGCCAATAGTGAAAAAGCTGTAATGGTTTTGGTGGGGCCAGGTACATCCATCGCAGGCCTGAACAACATGCAATTGCATTTTCAACTGAACCCAACCCTCCTCAGCCAGGAAAGTACCCCCTACTTCAACGAGACCTTCGCACTTTTCAGTATCCCTGAAAACATCCACGATGTAGAAAAAATTTATCCTCCATTGCTCGCTCATTTTACCGAATACACTTACGACGATGGCTTTTCAGTGTTGGCATACCAGCAAGTCAATGGCATAGAACTCAATCATCCGCTGATCATGGCAGGTGATATCAACAATCGTAAAATCGGAGCCATCATGGGTGAAGGAATCTGGCGCTGGCGATTCTATGAGTATCAGAATTATAACAATCAGCTGGTATTTAATCAACTGATTACTAACCTGGTGAATTATCTCTGTCTGAAAGAAGTGCGGGAGCAATTCAGAATATATTATGAACGAATAGCAACTGAAACCAGTCCCATAAAAATGAAGGCCCAGGTTTTCAATAACATTTATGAACTGGTGGAGAATGCTGAAATTCAACTTACGCTAAGCGATTCTTCCGGAAATGAACTGGGCTATCTTTTCGATGCCAATCAAATGGAATACACCCTGAACATGGGTTTTCTGCGAGCAGGTACTTATACTTTTAATGCACAAACCACATTGGGTGAATCAGTTTTTACCAGGTCAGGAAGCTTCAGTGTAGAAGAAGTAAATATTGAGCAACACAATAGTTATGCCAATTACAATGTTTTAAATCTGATTGCCAGGCAAACCGGTGGTCAGTTTTTTCTAAAAGAACAACGGGATGAGCTGATCAGTCAAATCAAAAGCAATGAACAAATTCAGCCAAAAATACACTTGGAAAAGAATATCAACGAAGTAATTGACTGGAAATGGATCATGCTGTTGGTGGTGATGCTCTCTGCTTTGGAATGGTTTTTGAGAAAATTCTGGGGCAGTTATTAAACGCGAAAACAAACCATCATGATCAAACTATACATTGCAACGATTCTTTTGACGCTTGCGCTGAGCTCTCCCGCACAGTTGAAAAAATTTACGGTGGAAGTACCCGTTCCTCCTTCATTCAAAATTTCTGACTCGATTCAAAGTTTTACACTCATGAACCGAAGTATGACGCCTGAATTCAGCAATATTTTCGACGACTCACTGCAAGTAGCGTTCTACCGAAAGAATTTCGATACAAATTATATCATCATCGATAGTCTGGTAGCTGATACTACCTTAAAAGTGTTGGGCGATTTGTTGTATGACTCCTATCGTTACGATATAGTCATTCCAGTTGATCGTAATTTGTACCGAACAGAAAGCTACCTGAAAACTCCCGATCCCCTCGATTGGGAAACAGTGAACAGTATTTGTGAGACTTATCAGACCGATGCTTTGATTGTCCTCGAAAACATTGCTACCCGGGTGGTTACCAATTATACCAGAACAAAGGAACTGATCGATTTCACCTACTACAACATCCATCTTGCCTCGATGGACTTTTACTACCGAGCGCATTGGCGGGTTTACGATCCTAAAGTAAGACAGGTGGTGGTTGACATTCTGGTCAATCAGGATACACTTTATTGGGACAATTATGATTATTCCCTGGTGGAAGTCTTCAGGGGACTACCTTCGGTCAAAGAGGCAGCCATTGAAACCGGCATTAAAACAGCCCTCGATTTCAGTCAGATCATTGCTCCAAGCTGGATACCGGCAACCCGCTACTATTACCTCACAAAAAACCAGTCCATCGACTTGTCGGTGCAGCTGGCTGCCGAGGGGAAATGGAACGAAGCCCTCGAGAACTGGTTGCCTTATGCCTATTTGGGAAGTAATGTCAACCAAAGTAAAATCATGTTGAACATTGCCCTGGCTTATGAAATGACCGGAGATTTGAATTCAGCCATCGAATGGGCTAAGAAATCAATGCAAACTTTCTACCGCGAAGTGACCAACCATTATCTGAAAGAGTTATTGAAAAGACAACTTGCTGCAAAGAAATGACCCGAAATCCTGCATGATTCCTCATTTTTTTTAAATTTACCGCCTTGAAAAAAGATTGAATGGAAAAATTTTCACCTACCTCGTATCACTTGGAATCTTTGTGCTGCGGGACGCGATTCGAAGACGGAAACTGGGAATTAAATTGTCCGCATAACGAAAGGCCAGCGCTCATCAGGGCCATATACCATCAGAAACAATTCAACTTTCAGGATCAACCCGGAATGTATCGTTTTGCCAGTTGGCTCCCCATCGAACGCATTCTCCAGGGATCGGCAGCTCCCATCACTTATCAGAGTACTGGACTGGCTGCCAGTCTGGGTCTGAAAAATCTGTACATCAATTTCAATGGATATTGGCCCGAGAAAGGCGCCTTCATTCAAACAGGCTCATTCAAGGAGTTTGAAGCATTCTCGGTATGTGCACGAACAAATCCACAAACCGAAAAGGTGATGGTGGTTGCTTCGGCAGGCAACACGGCAAGAGCATTTGCCCGGGTATGTTCCGAAAACAAAATCCCGCTGCTGTTGTGCATACCCGAGGACAATTTGCCGGCACTCTGGTTCGAGAAAGCACTTGACCCCTGTGTGAAAATTATCAGTTCCGAAAAAGGGGCCGATTACTTCGATGCCATCCATCTGTCCAACATTGCCACCGAAATGGACATGTTTTATCCCGAAGGGGGTGCCAAAAATGTAGCCCGGCGCGATGGTATGGCCTTGTCAGTTGTTTCGGCTGTAACCACCATTGGACGGATCCCCGAATACTATTTCCAGGCGGTAGGAAGCGGTACCGGTGCCATTGCTGCATGGGAAGCCAACCTCCGATTCATTGAAGATGGACGCTACGGTGGGAACAAAATGAGGTTAATGCTTTCGCAGAATAGTCCTTTTGAAGTGATCAAAACAGCCTGGGAAGCTGGTTCAAGAGCTTTATTACCACTCGACGATGACTTGGCCCGTAAACAGGTTGAAGTCATCAATGCCAAGGTTTTGTCAAACAGGCGTCCACCCTACTCCTTAACCGGTGGCTTGTTCGATGCCCTGATGGATGCCGGCGGCGAGATATTTGGCATCACGAATAAAGAGGCTGAAGCAGCAGCAAAAATCTTTCAGGAACTGGAAGGCAACGACCTCGATCCGGCTGCAGCAGTGGCCACGGCCTCACTCATCAGGGCTGTAAAAGAAGGGAAAGTAGCAAAGGATGCCTGCCTCATGTTAAACATCACAGGTGGTGGAATGCAAAAATTCAAACAGGAACATGAAGTGGTATATGCCCAACCGCTCATGGTTTTTCCCATCAACCCCGATCCAGAGCAAGTAAAAGCAGCCTTACCAGGCTTGTTCTGAAAAAAAAAGGTCATCCAATTCATCAGATGACCTTCATGCTATTATTGCAGCAATTGCTATTGAAATTTTTCAAATTGATCAGGCATGTTCCGAAATAAAACGCTCAGCATCCATGGCGGCTTTGCAGCCCGAACCTGCTGCAGTAACAGCCTGACGATAAGTTGAGTCCATTACATCACCACAGGCAAATACACCGGGCACATTGGTTTTTGTGGTATTCCCTTCTGTGAGAATGTAGCCTACTTCATCAACGTTCAGGTATTCTTTAAAAATATCGGAATTGGGTGTATGACCGATTGCCAGGAAAAACCCGTCGATGTTTATTTTCATGATTTCTTCGTTGGCTTCGCCTTTGTTTTTATACAATTCGGCTCCTTGCACCACGCCTTCACCCAACAAACCTTTGGTTTGGTGCTTCCACAAAACTTCAATATTGGCAGTTTTGAACACGCGCTCTTGCATCACTTTAGAAGCCCGTAATTCATCCCGACGAACGATGAGATAAACTTTCTTACACAATCCGGCCAGGTAGAGAGCTTCCTCGGCAGCTGTGTCACCTCCACCAACAACAGCAACATCTTTCCCCCGATAAAAAAAGCCATCGCAAGTAGCACAGGCCGATACACCGCTGCCGGCATATTTTTGTTCATCGGGGAGCCCCAGGTATTTGGCAGTTGCACCGGTGGCAATGATCAGCGTTTCGGCCTCAATGAGTTTACTGTTATCGATGGTCACTTTGAAAGGACGCTTCGATAAATCGGTAGCAGTTGCTAATCCCCAACGTACATCGGTACCAAAACGTTGCGCCTGGGCTTTCAAATCTTCCATCATTTCAGGGCCTGTTATGCCTTTCGGATAACCGGGAAAATTTTCCACTTCGGTTGTGGTTGTCAACTGGCCCCCTGGTTGTAAGCCTTCGTACATCACAGGCGAAAGATTAGCACGGGCGGCATAAATGGCTGCAGTATAGCCTGCAGGTCCTGAGCCAATGATTAAACATTTTACTTTTTCAGCATCCCCTTCAATAACTTTCTTGGGTTGCGGTTCAGATAAATTCATGGAACTAAACATGGTGTTATTGTTTTTGATGATTGACAAATGAATATTGACCCAAAAATAGGCTTAAATGTAACAGCCTTCTGTGAGAATTGTTACAAAATTGAGCAACAAATGTAAACAAACACCCGAAGGAATACGAACATAAAAAGCGAGAAAAAAAGCGATTAAAGGGCACAATATTTTGCATTATACCGCCCGAATGTTATTTTTGCATCCGCATTGCAAAAGTTGTCAAAGTTTGTTGCTCCATGCATCAAATGTTTAAGGCTAATCATGACATGCAAACGGGATGTGGCGCAGCCTGGTAGCGCACTCGTCTGGGGGGCGAGGGGTCGCAAGTTCAAATCTTGTCATCCCGACTTAAAAATCAAAGAGTTAGCAAAT
>JAFGVJ010000259.1 GCA_016938055.1 Prolixibacteraceae bacterium | reverse complement strand
TTCGTAACCATTTCCAATTCCACGCTTAAACTCACCAGGTCTTTTTTAATGTTTTCCAGAATGATTCTCAGCAATTTTGAAAATTTCACAATGTAATCATTGGCTTTTTCGCGATAACCGGCATACACCAAGCCGCCTACGCTATTCAAACAATTCATTATAAAATGCGGATCGAGTTGAGCCGCCAGCGCATCGCTCCGTAACTGAACAATGCGTTGATGGATGATGGCCTTTTGCTGTTCCTTCAGTTTAATTTGCTTAATGACAGCGAAAACAAGCAAAGCCAACAAAATAATTGCACAAGAAATAAACCACCATCTTTGCCAGTAAGGTTTTGCTATTTCAAAATTGAATTCCCTGATATCAGACATGGCATGTTGTACGCCGGGATCAGCCTTCAACAACAAGGAATATTTTCCTGGCTTTAAGTTATAATAGGTCAGCTCATTGGAATACGAAAATTCAGACCAATCATTCTGCAAACCTTTTAAATAGGAGTAATATCTAATTTTACCAAAATTTGCAAAGGATACTGTATTTAGCACAAAACGAAAATTTTTCTGATGGCTTTGGAAAAGGTGTTTCCTTTCGAGATTCACATTTTTCCATTTGATATTATCAACAGAAACTTGAACCCCAACATAATACTTCGGAGGATTTACTGTGTGATTGATGATGCGCTGCGGGTTAAAGCGAGTAAGTAAATCGCTGGTGATGGCCCATACATATCCTTCCGAATCGAGATAAAAACCGTTTTGTCCACATTCAATTCCGGTAAACCCATTGTGCTGATTGAATAGTTTGGTTTCAAAAATTCCACTTTCATAATATGCTGATATGTTGGCCACATAAAGACCATTCAATCCGCCTAAGAGTAAATGGTTTGGTTTGACAAACAGGATTGAATAAAAGGTTTCATGCTTGTCGCAATTGATATTTTGAAAAGAATCACCATCAAACAAATTCAAATTTGATGCCCCCCCAATCCAAATGTTCCCCTGATCATCTTTTGTAGAACAATACCGGTTTTGATACTGAATTTCATCAAAATAACGTAACGAATCACGACCAATCACCGTAATCCCTTTACTGCCTATCGCCACCAATTGGCCATACTTATCGACCTCGACATTAAGCACGCTGGAAATGCGGAGCGAGTCTCTCGACCAATGTTTAATTTCACCATTGGGGTTCATCTGAAAAAGCCCGGGATATCCGCCAAAAAGCAAGGTCCCATCGGCCAGTGCTTTGGTGATCTGATAAGGACGCTCGATAATTCCCTGAACTGGGTTGAAATTTTTTCCATCAAACGATAAAACATTGCATTCAGTGGGAAAGTATAAGGTTGAACCCTTTCTGCTTGCCCCCATATAATACCTGTATTTAGGAGTTTTCCATTTTGTTTGCCATTCAATGTTTGAATTTGCCTGTAGGGTATAATCGGTAATCTTATGCCCGTCCCACTTCCAGATTCCGTTTTGATATGAAGCAAACCACATATCGTCATGTTCATCTTCCAGTACCGACCATACCCAATCTTTATTCCCCATTCCAAAGGTATAATTGGTAAAGTTCAGTTGATAAAAGTTGTACAAGCCCTCCTCGCTTGCAACCCAAAGATTATCCTCATTGTCGAATAAAATATCCCTGATGAAGGTCATATTTCCTTTTATCAACGTTAATGTATCGCGATAGAGGTAAAGGTTTTCACTTGTTTTAATCACAAATCCTTCATCATTAGGAATTTTGATGGCTTTAAAAAACATTCCACTGACCTTCAATGCAGTTAAGCACTCAAAAGCATTTTCATTCATCTTATAGATGTTATGCTTTTCAGAAAATGCAAAAATTTCATCTTTTGTGAAGACAATCTGATGCATTTTTTCAGGAATAGCATAGGCATCAACAATTTCCTGCGTATAAATATTGGTTACATAAATTGAATCAGCATTCGCTTGCCAAATCAGGTCAGGATTCCTTTCGTCGAAACAGATTACCGGTCCAAACTCTGTTCTAATTTTATAAATGCATACGGTGTCGGGATTTTCATAATTCAAAATGATAGGAGCACCAGGCCTGCCATCCTGAAACGCTTCCAACTCAATCAGCGGTTTCATTTTCGATTGCTTCAGGTTAACCGATCGTCTGTAACCTTTTGGATAGTAAAATTGCTTAGTATCCTGTCCCCCGATAATTGAAAACTCAAATTCAGCAAAAAAAAGAATGTTTCCTTTGCCATCCTCACCGAAAGGCGAGTTACCATAACCGCCAAGAGATGGAATCTCGTATTGAATTGTTTCAAAATTTCTACCATCGAAACGGCAAACACCAGCTTTTGTTAAACACCACAAATAACCTTCCGAATCCTGAAAAAGTGACATGACCTGCATTTGGGTCAAGCCATCATGAATGGTGTAGCGCTTATGGGAATATTCAATGTTTGGCTGGAGGGCATAAATCGTACCGGGTAAGAATCCTAATTGAATCATTAGCAGCCCCAAAAATATTTTTTTGAAAGGGTGATTAGCCAAAATCGATCCCGGCATAGACATGATTGATTTTTTTTCTTTCGTAAAATTAAACTATATCCTAAAAAATTAGGAATATGATCTGCTTACATCGTGTATGCTTCTCCAAAATTCTGCCAGGGTTTATTTATGGCCGCTGGTTAATTTGGTTGGAGCTTACTTTACCCAAATGCTTTTGATGTTGCAGAACTCTTTGATGCCGTAGTGCGACAGCTCGCGGCCATAGCCTGAGTTCTTGATGCCGCCGAAGGGCAAACGCGGGTCCGATTTGACCAAACCATTGATAAAGATGGCTCCGGCTTCTATCTGGTGGGCGATGCGCTCTCCCCGTTCAACATTGTTGGTCCAAATGGCAGCGCCAAGGCCAAAAAGGCTGTTGTTGGCCACAGAGATAGCTTCAGCCTCATCTTTTACTACAATAAAAGCTACCACGGGACCAAAGGTTTCTTCCTTGAAAACAGGCATATCGGGTTTCACATTGGTCAGTAATGTTGAAGGATAAAAGCAAGCATCAACGG
>JAFGVJ010000043.1 GCA_016938055.1 Prolixibacteraceae bacterium | reverse complement strand
CAACCTCAACCTCAACCTTAGCCTCAACCTCAGCCTTATCCTTCCGCTCCATCGGTATCATCCGTGTTCCATTGGGGAATGGGTGCTTCAACCGATAAGCATCAAGCTCTTCCTTGTCGCATTTCTATCACTGGCCACAACTTTTCTCGTACCCTTTTTAAAATCTTCGTTTTTTTCGTCCGCAAATTCTTTAGTTTTGTACTAGCTAAAATTCACCGGGAAACCATGAACACTGAACGCTTCTCCTTCATCCGTAAATACAAGATCCAGCTGGGCATCCTGCTGTTCTTTGTCGTTTGGATGTCGTTTTTCGATGAATACAGCTGGATGAGAATCCATCGCGATAAGCAAAAGCTGGAGTCCCTGAAAGAAGAAAGGGAATACCTGCTCCAGCAAATTGAAAAAGACCGGCAACAATTGCGAACCTTGCAAAACGATACCCAGGCCCTTGAGAAATTTGCCCGCGAAACCTATTTGTTGAAAAAGGAGAACGAAGAGGTATTCATCATTGTTGAGGAATAATTCCCATGAGCCTGCTTCGTCTGTTACCAGCATTGTTCCTGTTACTCATAGTGACTTGCAGTCAGCTTCAGGCTCAGGTGAACACAAATGCCCGGGCTGCTACACCCTGGTTCATCAGCGTCAATTACCGGACCGGGGAAAACCGTCCGCACCGGCCCATCATCAAAAACCTGACCTATCCCTACCGGGGTGTTGACCTCAAACTGGGCTGGCAAAGCATCGGCAAGCAGCCCTGGCAACAGGCTTACCGCTATCCAAGTTACGGGGTGGGGCTCAACTGGAATACCTTCAAAACCGAAGTGCTGGGTGAACCTGTGGCGGCCTATTTTTTTACCAACTTTCCGCAGATCACCACCCCATGGGCCCGCCTCGATCTGGAAGTTGATTTGGGCTTATCGCATGGGATACATCCCTACGATCCCATCAGTAATCCGAACAACTTCTCAACAGGTTCGGCAGTGAATGCCTTTTTTGGCTTGTACCTGGAGCAATCCTTCCATTTGGGAAAATATGCCGATCTCTTTATCAGCGAGGGCTTCACCCATTATTCCAACGGGGCTTTGGGCTGGCCCAACCTGGGCTTGAACATTCCCTCCTTGAAAGCCGGTCTTCGGTTTCATCCACGGCCTGAACCCATCATGGAAAAGACATTCTCTCCTGAATTCAAAGGCTACTGGCAACTAACCACCAACCTGAGTACAGGAATCAAAACCCTGTGGGCCCCTCAGCCTTTATACCACGAATACCTGATTGCACCCACCTTGTACTATCGCCCTTCCTACAAACGCAGGGTAGGTCTAGGTTTTGAACTGGCTTACAACGAGGCTGTTCATGGTGTTTGGGACAAGCGAAATTATACCGGAACCCAATTGCTGACCTATGCCGTGTATGCAGCGCATGAATTTGTGATTGAGCGATTTACCGTAGTAGCTCAGTTTGGGATTTATTTACACAACATGCCCTCCGATAAATTCTATTTTGAACGGATTGGTATGGGTTATTACCTCACTGATCATACCCGTTTGGTGCTGAATCTCAAAGCCCATTACTTTAAAGCTGAATATGTTGAAACCGGTCTGGTTTTCGACATCAATTTCAAATGATGCAACTTTTCTTCGTTTAATCGTGATAATCAATTTGTTTTATTTTCAACTTTTCCTATCTTGGTATAGACATTTCAAAAAAGATGAAGCGGAACCTTGACATATTCAGGATTAAAACGAACAATGTGCTGCCCCAGAAAGGCAGGATATTGATCGCTGAACCCTTTTTGCCGGGCAGCTACTTTAATCGCTCCATTGTATACCTGGTGGAACACAATACCGAAGGTTCAGTGGGTTTTATCCTCAATAAACCCGTTGATTTTCCGGTGAAAGAATTTCGTAAGGAGTTTCCCAAATTTAAGGATCCCCTGTACATGGGTGGTCCTGTCAGCATCGAATCGGTTTACTACATTCATACCCTGGGAGATCATATTCCCGGGAGCATCCACATCAAAGACAATCTCTACTGGGGAGGTGACTTTGATCATCTGAAGGATATTATCAATTCAGGATTTGTGAAGAAAAACCAGGTGCGCTTCTTCCTGGGGTATTCTGGTTGGGATAAAAACCAGCTCAAAGAAGAATTGACAGACAATTCGTGGCTGGTGGCCGATATCACTCCACAATTGGTGATGGAAAACAATCAGCAGCTCTGGAAGGAAATGGTGAAAAAACAGGGCGGAATTTATACCCTCTGGGAACATTTTCCCAAAAATCCGAGCATGAATTAACAAAAAAGGCACTGCCGTTCCCGGAAATGCCTTTTCAATCGTGATGTTTATCTGTAACTAGTCTTTATCGGGTAAAAAGTTCGGGTACATGTAGTGTTGTGCCGGAACAAAGGTTTCCTTGATGGTACGGATGGAAGTCCAGCGCAGGAAATTGAACACCGAACCGGCCTTGTCGTTGGTACCCGAGCCGCGTGCACCGCCAAAGGGTTGCTGGCCTACTACTGCCCCGGTGGGTTTATCGTTGATGTAGAAATTACCGGCACAGTTTTCAAGTCGTTTGGTATAGCGAGCCAGATGGTAACGGTTCTGCGACCAGATGGCCCCGGTAAGGGCGTAAATCGATGTTTGATCCAGCAGGTCGAGGGTTTGATCCAGCTGCTCATCTTCGTAAACATACACCGTCAGCACCGGGCCGAAGAGCTCTTCTTCCATGGTAATGTACTTCGGATTGGTGGTCAGGATTACGGTAGGTTCAATGAAGTAACCCACTGTTTTGTCGCAGTTCCCGCCGGCAATAATTTCAGCATCGGTATCGGTATGGGCACGGTCAATAAAGCCTTTCAGTTTGTCGAAAGTGGCTTCATCAATCACGGCATTGACAAAGTTGGTGAAATCTTCGGGTGGACCCATTTTCACTTCTTTCAGTTGCCTTTCGGCTTCAGCCCATACTTCGGCCCAAATGCTGCGGGGCACATAGGCACGCGATGCGGCAGAACATTTTTGTCCCTGGTATTCGAAAGCACCCCTGATCATAGCGGTAGCCAGCCCGATTTTGTCGGCGGTGTTGTCGGCAAAAATGAAATCCTTGCCGCCGGTTTCGCCCACTATGCGCGGATACGATTTGTATTTATAAATGTTTTCACCCACAGTTTTCCAGATACTCTGGAATACGCCGGTTGAACCGGTGAAATGAATACCGGCAAAATCGCGGTGGTTCAGGATCACGTCGGCTGTTTCGGGACCTCCTGCAAAAACAAGGTTGATTACACCATCGGGCAAACCCGCTTTGATGAAGATTTCCATAATCACCTGGGCTGAATAAATGGCGGTTTTTGAGGCTTTCCAAACACAAACATTGCCCATCATGGCTGGTGCTGCCGGCAGGTTACCGGCAATGGAAGTGAAATTAAAGGGGGTGAGGGCAAAAATGAAACCTTCCAGCGGACGGAATTCATTGTAATTCCACATGCCCGGGTTCGATTCAGGTTGCATGGCGTAAATCTCGGTCATGCAACGAACGCCAAACCGGAAAAAGTCGGCCAGTTCACAAGCAGCATCAATTTCTGCCTGGTAAGCATTCTTGCTTTGGCCCAGCATGGTGGCAGCATTCATCCGTTGGCGGTAGGGACCGGCCAGCAAATCGGCTGCTTTCAAAAAGATGGAGGCGCGGTGATGCCAGCTGGTGTTGGCCCATTCCTCACGAGCTTCCATGGCTGCATCAATGGCCATTTGAACATGGCTGCCATTGCCCTGATAATAATAACCCAGCGTATGTTGGTGATCGTGGGGTGGCGCCATGCGTACTTTCTTGTCGGTCATGATCTCTTTGCCCCCAATGTACATGGGTATGATCACCTCTTTTGAACGGAGGGTTCCGATCATTTGCTGCAGTTCCTTCCTTTCGGGTGATCCCGGAGCATACGTTTTTACAGGTTCATTTTTTGCAATGGGTACGTTAAAGAATCCGTTTGACATGGAATAAAATTTTAAATTGATGACTTGAATGTTAACGATGCGAATGTGTGCTTCAAATTTAAGACCTTCTCATTTTTTAAAAGCTAATAAATGTCAGAGAGTAAAATCATGATGCCTTTGCAGTGTAATGAAAAAAAGTTTATATTGTAGAACCAAAACATTTAAAAACCGTAAATTTGCTAACATAAATTCTTTAATCTATCAATGATCCCATGAATTTTGATTTCCTCTTTCGAAACTTTGAAGGGGTTTTAAGTTTAACGAAACGGAAAGCAAAGATTTTAAGCATACTATCGCTGGCAGGCGTTATTTTTTCTGTGTCAGCAACCATTGTTCTGGCGCTCGATTATGAACGTTCGAAATACATCCCCGGCATTCTAATGCTTGGTTGCATGATGGTGCTGAACGTCATTTTTCTTGTTCAGGGAAACTACCAATCTGCCATCAGGATAGTATTGATGCTTCCACTGGCCTTGTATTTTCTTTTCATCAACAATTATTATTCGATTGCTTCGGGCGATGATGCTTTACGCGGCATTCAACTTTCCCTGTATCTCGCTTTTCTTTTTTTGATGGTCTTTGGTTACAGCTATCACCTTTTTTGGATTTTCTACATCATATCGGTCACCGTGCTGGCTTATTTCATCCATGTGAGCAATTACCCCGGCGGACATGGACTGTTCGATCATCCCACCTTGCTGTACATGGGCAATCCCTACCTCGAGGTAACGGTGGTGGGAGTGGTCACGCTGTTGATTTATCTGCTCTTTCATCAGCTTATCAACGAAACAGCTTATGAAAATACACAGCTCAAGAACCGCATCAGTGATTTGTTGCGACAGATTGATACCGGAGTGTTGGTGTTAAAGATCCAACGCGATGCACACGGTGAAAAATCAGGTATGACGATTCAACGTTCCAATGCTGTTTTTGAACGCACCTTTAAAACTACCCGGGAAGAAATGCTTGGAGCCGATTTTTCCGATGTATTCCCCAAATTGTTTCATCAGTCGTTTAACTGGCAGGAATGCTTTTATCATAATCCAAAACCTCGTTTCCAGGTTTACATCAATCACCTGGAACAATGGTTCATGGTGAACAATGTTTTCGTGGCACACGATCTGATTGTCAGTAGTTTTGTGAACATTACCTCCCTGAAGCAGGATGCCGAACGGCTCATGATCAGGGAACAACGACTCACGAAACTGATGGGATCGCTTCCCGATATTTTTTTCATCATCGAAAAAGACGGTACTTACCTCGATTATGTGTCCAACAACCCTGAATTGATGCGCATCAGCCAGGAAGACATTATCGGGAAGACTATTTTCGACATGGGATTTTCTAAACCCATGTCGTACCAGATTTATTCCAGCATTCAATACGTGCTGGAGCACGACAACATCGAAACCATTGAGTATGGCATGGAATTGCAATCGGGGAAAATCCTGATTTTTGAAATGCGCCTTGCACGGCTCAACGAGAATCAGGTCATTTCTATCGGACGCGATATCACCACCAAGAAAGAATTTCAGCAGCAACTGATTGAGGCCAAACGGAAAACTGAAGAGGCATCACGGCTGAAATCAGCTTTTCTCGAAAACATTTCCCATGAAATGCGTACCCCCCTGAATGCCATCATTGGTTTTTCCAATTTGTCGTTCGATGATCATTTCAGTGAAACGGAGAAGAAAAACTTTCAGGAAATTGTGCTCAGAAACGGGGAGAAGCTCATTGAGATCATCACCAACGTGATTGACATTGCCGAGATAGAGTCGGGGAGCCTCACGGTACGGATGAAACCGTACGCGCTCAACAGCATGCTCGATCGATTGTATGTGAGATACAGCAGGATTATAGCTGCATCGCCCAAACCTATTTTGTTTGAGATGGAAACCGGTAACCCTTCGCCCGACTTTGAAGTTTTTACCGATGGCCATCTGCTGCAAAAAATTATGGGCCACCTCATTGACAATGCCATCAAATTTACCAACGAAGGGAAAGT
>JAFGVJ010000258.1 GCA_016938055.1 Prolixibacteraceae bacterium | reverse complement strand
TCGCGCCTGAACCTCTCGTATACCATGATGAGCAAACGTAACCTCTTGGCTTTGGTACAGGAAGGCTTGGTCAGTGGCTGGGACGATCCGCGCATGCCCACCCTTTCGGGAATGCGTCGCAGGGGTTATACTCCCGCATCGATCCGTAATTTTGTGGAAATGGTGGGTGTGACCAAAACCAAAGGAATGGTGGATTTAGCCATGCTGGAACATGCCGTACGCGAAGATCTGAATAAAACAGCCCAGCGTGTGATGGGAGTGCTCGACCCTTTAAAAGTGATCATCACCAATTTTCCCGAAGATAAAACTGAAATCGTTTCGGCCACCAACAATCCTGAAGACGAAAGTGCCGGTAAACGTGAGGTTCCCTTCACCCGTGAATTGTACATTGAGCGGGACGACTTTATGGAAAACCCACCCAAAAAATTCTTCCGTTTGTCGCCCGGAAACGAAGTGCGTTTGCGCTACGCCTACCTGGTTAAATGCGAACAGGTGGTCAAAGATGAAGATGGTAACATTGTGGAACTGCATTGTACCTATGATCCTGAATCGGCCGGGGGCAGCTCTTCCGACGGACGTAAGGTAAAAGGGATCATCCACTGGGTATCAGCTAGTCAGGGAGTTAAAGTTGAGGTGCGGCTGTACGATCGTTTGTTCAATGTGGAAGACCCATCGGGAGAAAAAGATCGTGACTTCAGGGACATGCTGAATCCAAACTCACTGGAGATCCGTTCCAATTGTTATGTTGAACCCTTCGTGAAAGGAGTGAAAGCCCTCGATGCTTTTCAGTTTGAACGATTGGGATATTTCAATGTCGATAAGGAAAGCACCACTGATCAATTGGTGTTTAACCGTACCGTGTCTTTACGCGATCAATGGGCAAAATTCAAAGAACAATAATCGAAATAGAATCATCATCAACGAATAAAGGGCCTTGTGCCCTTTGTTTTTTTTGTATGAATCCTTTCCGTTTTATTCCTTATATTTGACTTCATCGCCTCTGCCCGGCTTTGAATTTTGGCTTTCAAACAGCTGTTGTGCGCCATTAACCGGTAAAACCGGTTCCTTTGTCGATCAGCAGCAAAATACATGAATGAAAGAGCCTACTTTTGATTTTGTAAAATTTAAACATTATGGATAGAAAACACAGCATGAACGGTCGCAGGTTCTTTTTTGGGTTTATTTTATTGTTGTTGGGTTTAGTGATGATTCTTTATCGCGCCGATGTACTGAGTTACGAAGTGTACGATTTTCTGCTTTCGTGGAAAATGTTACTGGTAGCCATTGGTGCCATGGTGTTCTTTAGTGGAAACCGGGGAGCAGGAATCATTGTAGCCGGCATTGGCGTATTTTTTATGATCCCCGATTTGTTTGATGAATACATTCAAATCAGGCGCTTCTTCTGGCCCACCATTTTACTGATTGTTGGTTTGGTATTTATGTTTTCCAATCATTCCAAAAAAATGAAAGAAAACATGAGGTTCCACTACGAAGGGGGCGGTGGATCTCAGGTCAGCAGCGATTTTTTTGATGAATTCGTGATTTTTGGCGGTCGTGAAATCAACATGGCCACACCCAATTTGATCGGGGGACGCTCAACAGCCATTTTTGGCGGAGCCGAGGTTGATTTACGCCAGTGTCAGATTGCACCCGGCGGTTGTAGCATTGAAGTCACTACTTTGTTTGGCGGGAATGTACTCAAAATTCCCAACGACTGGACAGTGCTTAATAAGGTGACCACCATTTTTGGCGGGTACAGCGATTTGAGGATCAAAGATCCTTCCTATTCACCCAACCCTTCAAAAACCATTGTGATTACTGGTGTTTGTATATTTGGCGGAACGGAAGTCCGCAATTACAGTAAAATCTAAAAAAGTTATAAGAAAGGCATGAAGCACCCCTTGTTTAAAAATCCGGCCTTGTTAATATGGTACTTTGTATTCTGGATCATTCTTTCAGTGATCCAGTTTCTTTTTGATACCCGGGTTTTTGGCGCAAACCTTTCCATTACCCTTGTGGATGTAATCATTTCGAACCTGATTTACATGATGCTGGGCTTGGGAATCTGGTACGTGGTGATTGGAGGTGCCAACGAAAAGCGAAGTCAGCTTTACCTGGTTTTTTACCATGTATTTGCCCTGATGTTTATTGTATCGTTTTGGATGTGGGTAACCAACCAGATCGACCTGGTGTTGTTTGACGAAGAGCCGGTAAAAACCCACATGAAATTGGTGATGCCTGGTAAAGCAGGGCTTGGGGCTTTGATTTACATTTTGATTGCAGCATTTTACTATACTTTCTTTTTTTATAACCGGCTCGATGAAAAGCTAAAGGAAGAAACCAGGCTGAAGGAACTGGTGACCCAAACCCAATTGAATGAGTTGAAGTCGCAAATCAACCCTCATTTCCTGTTCAACAGTTTAAATTCTGTGTCCTACCTTACCATGTCGGAACCGGCAAAGGCGCAGGAAATGGTCATCAAACTTTCGTCGTTTTTAAGGTATTCACTGAAACACAAACAAAACCAGTTGGTGACCATCGATCAGGAAATCGACCACATTAAACTTTACCTCGAAATTGAAAAAGTACGTTTTGGCGATAAATTGTTGACTGATTTTCAGATAGAAGGGTGCAAGTCGTGCCTGATTCCGAACATGATTCTTCAGCCCATTTATGAAAATGCCATCAAATATGGCGTGTATGAGACCACTTCGCAGGTGGTGATCAAAACTGTGGCCTATAAATCGAAAGAGGATATGATATTCTCTGTGAGCAATAACTACGACCCCGATACCTTTGCCAAGAAAGGCGAAGGCATTGGTTTGCTGAACATCAAACGCCGGCTTGGCCTGGTGTATGGCGATGCAACTTTGCTGTCGGTCAATAACGAAAACCAAGTATTTACCGTAACTTTAGTCATACCTCAAAATAAGAAAATGTAATGAGTGAAATGATCCGAACCGTTATTATCGAAGATGAAGTATTGGCCCGTAACCTCTTGAAAAGTTACCTGGCCGATCACGATCAAATTGAAATTGTTGCTGAATGCGAAAATGGTTTCGATGGGCTGAAAGCCATCAATGAATTAAAGCCTGATTTGGTCTTTCTGGATGTACAAATGCCCAAGTTAACCGGCTTTGAAATGCTGGAACTGATTGAATTCAGGCCCGAAATTGTATTCACAACGGCCTACAACCAGTATGCCATCAAAGCTTTTGAGCAACATGCCGTTGATTATTTGCTGAAACCTTTTCCGAAGGACCGCCTGTTACTGGCTGTTGACCGTGCCATCGAGAAAATCAAAGGGGGAAAAGCAGAAGAAAGCCCTATCGACAAACTTACTGAACGCCCCGAAGGAGAATTCATCGAAAGGATTGTGGTGAAGGACAAAAGCAAAATCCACATCATTCCGGTAGAACAAATCCGCTACATTGAGTCACTCGATGATTATGTGATGATTTATACCAAGGAACGCCGCTTTGTGAAACAAAAAACCATGCGTTTTTTTGAAGACAATTTGCAGCCAAAAGAATTTGTGAGGATTCACCGTTCATACATCGTAAAAGTCGAAGAGATTGCTGAAATTCAACAGTACGAGAAAGAATCACACATTGTGATTTTGAAAAACGACCACGCGAAGTTAAAGGTCAGCAAAACAGGATACAAAAACCTGAAGGACGCCCTGAATTTTTAAGATCAAGCTTTATCAGGCCAGGGGAATGGTGAAGAAAAATCTGGTGCCTTTCCCCGGCTTGCTTTCAAAACTCAGTTTCCCCTGATGCCGGGCCACAAAGTCACGTACCAGAATGAGGCCCAAACCAGTCCCTTTTTCATTTTTTGTGCCGGGGGTACTTTTATAAGTTTTGGTATCGAGCAAGCGCTGCTGCACGGCTTCCGGTATGCCTGTTCCTTCATCAATAACTTCAATATTCACCCATTTTTGATCACTGCTTGCCTTGAGCACAACTTTTCCATTGGGGTGCGAAAATTTAATGGCATTGGACAAAAGGTTGCGCAGGATGGTGTCCAGCATCAAACGGTCGGCCATGGCCATCAATGATTTTTCCTGAACGCTCACAAGCACCTGTATGTTTTTGGAAGCGGCCTGTTCATTCATCAAATCAACCAAATCATGTAAGCTTTGCTGAACCCTGATTTTTTCGGGGTGGAATTCGATCTTCCCTCGCTGGGTTCGCGACCATTGTAACAAATTTTCGAGCAAATAATACAAGCTGACCGATGCTTTGTGGATGCGGTGAACTGAATTGAGTTTCATTTCTTCGGACCAAACAAAAAAATTGTCCTTCAGCAATTCCGAAAATCCAACTATGGCGTTGAACGGAGATTTGATATCATGCGCAATGATGGAGAAAAATTTATCTTTGGTCGCGTTGAGTTCATTCAATTCATTGTTCATACGTTGCAACTCAGCGGTTTTCTCTACCACCATTTTTTCCAAAATCAACTTTTGGTTTTTGATGTTTCGGAATCGATACCAAACGAGCATTGAAACTGCCAGGAGGATAAACACAACACTGCCAATCCTGAAAAGGAGTGTTTCCCACCAAGGTGGCAGGATGATCAATTTGAGGCTTGTTCCGGTTTCGTTCCATAAACCGTCGTTGTTTGAACCTTTTACCACAAAGGTGTATTGACCCGGATCGAGATTGGTATAATTGGCTTCCCTCCGGTTGCCACTCATCACCCAATCGTCGTCGAAACCCTCCATTTTATAAGCATAATTGTTTTTTTCAGGTGTTCTGAAATCGAGGGCGACAAATTCAAAGGTGAAATAGTTTTCGCGATAACTCAAAACCAGGGTATTGAGTTCGCTGATGTCTTTGGGGAGAATAATTCTTTCATTGATGCTTTCGTTGATCCTGACCGGTTTGTTAAAGATGCGCAAACCAGTAATCACAACAGGGGGCACATGTTTATTCTGGTTTTGTGTGAACCGATCGGGATAGAAAGTGTTAAAACCGTTAGGTCCTCCAAAATACATTTCACCATCGTGGGTTTGGATGGCCCAACTTTTCAGACTTTTGTTCTGCAAACCATCCATCTGATCGAAGTTTTCTGATTTTCCGCTTTGGGGATCAAATTTTGAGAGTCCCTTATCAGTTCCCAGCCATAAATGATTACTTTGATCCACCAGGATGGCACTCACCGAATTGCCGGGCAAGCCGTTGGATTCCGAATAATTGGTAAACTGTCCGCTTTTTCTTTCAAAATGGTCAATGCCGGTAGCCATGGTTCCAAACCAAAGATCGCCCTTCAAATCTTCACGTACACAAAATATTTCGTTGCTGCTCAAACTATTTTGATTGGGGTTGTGAAGGATGTTGTTAAACTGAAGATCGGGCCGTCCATTGTCAAAATCATAAGCGTTTAAATCAATCATGCTAACACCGTTGTAAGTACTGATATAGAGCATTTGACGGCTGTCTTCGTAAATCGAAACGATGGAGTTGCTGCACAAACTTGTCGTATCATCAATCTGATTGGAGTAATGATAAAATTGCTGATTTTTTCGATCGAAAAGATCCAGTCCGCTGTTGAGGGTACCAACCCACAGGTTGTGCTTGCTGTCCTCAAAAACATACCAAATGTTGATATTTGAAATGGAATATGGATTGCCGGGTATTGGTCGGTAAGTTTTGAACCGATTGTTTTGATATTCGCACAGCCCCCCGTTAAAAGTAGCGATCCAAAGTGTCCCTTCATGGTCCTCGCACAACGAAATAATGGCATCACTGCTGAGAGATTCGGGGTTCTCCGAATCGTGGTAGTAATGGGTAAAGAGTCCGGTATGACGGTCGTATTTGTTGAGGCCTCCGCCATCGGTACCAATCCAGATGAATCCCTCGCTGCTTTCTTCAAAACAAAGGGTGTTGTCGTGACTTAATTGCTTATCAAGATTAGGATTGCTGTAAAATCGTTTGAATTTCGATTTGCCTGGACTGTATTTGTTCAAACCAACAATGGTGCCCACCCATACCGAACCATTCCGATCTTCGGTAATATAATTGATTTTATTCGAATTCAGGGTGTAAGGGTCGAGATCAAGCGCTTGAGAATAAGTAAAAGTGCCATTTTTCTTATCAAAAATCGATACGCCTTCAGCATTCCTGTCACCAATCCAGATGGATCCGTTTTGATCAAGGGCCAGGGCAAAAAGGACCATCCCCTTTGGACTCTTTTCATCGTTTTCGGATGAGTGATACAAGGTAAAGATGTTTTCTTTGCGTTGCCAAACGAGCAATCCAACCTGCTCAATGGTGATAAAAAAATCGCCATCGCGGTCGATCAACAAGTTCTTTCGTTGATTGACAAACAGATGTTGAAGCGGATGTTGGATGTTTACAGGTACAAATTGCTTGTGTTCTTCATCGAAATAGTACAGTTGATTGTTGTAGCCAATGGTCCATATGGTTCCGTTCTGATCCTCGGCAAAAGTGTAAAAATTGTTTCTGTACACAGGATCAACCTCGGGTTCGTTAAACTGGTAAAAGGCTGCCTGAATGTTGCCAGAGTGGATTTGGGGATTTCCGTATATCTTCATTCTTGCAATGCCCTGGTTGGCAAAAGAGATCCAGAGAAATCCGTTTTGATCAATGATGCCGTGATGTAAAAAAGTGACAGGTGTTTGATTGTTTTCAAAATGGATGCTGATGCGCCTGAAATGATCCATGTTACGGTCGTATAC
>JAFGVJ010000257.1 GCA_016938055.1 Prolixibacteraceae bacterium | reverse complement strand
CACCACTCCCTGAGCCAGTTTCAAAGTCAGGCCGGTGGTCACCAGGTTGTTCTGGTAAGCCGGGTTAATGTTGGTACCCGCATCAACCCCCAGGTGTGTGTTGTAGGCTTCGAGCCTGACAAAAGGGACCAGTTCGTATTCGGTTTCGGGCACAAAGCGCAGCACATTGTAGCCCGCCTCGACGTAATAGCCAAACATGGCGCTGCCCAGGTCGTTCAGCTTGCCGTCCTTCGCGGTAAAACGGTTGTACTGATCGGTATTTGACAAGCTGGTGTAATACAACTGACCACGCAATTGCAGGGCTTTGTGATTATACCGGCCATCGAGCCCGAGCATGGCAATGCCCACCACCGATGAATCGGCTTTGGCCAGTGCTGCTGCATCGGTTTTGGATGCTTTGTGGTAGAGCTTGCTCTGGGTATTGCCAAAATAACCCGAAAGCCCCAGGTTCAATCCCCTGATGCCATAAAATTCAGCTTTCGCAGTGAAGTTGGGCGCACTGATGTACGATTCGGCCCCTTTTTGACGTCCGCTGCGTAAGCCACCATTCCCGTTCAGCTTGGCCGAGCCGTCGAAACCATTGAAGCCATTCACCAGGTATGCCTGGTATTTCAGCGATGCTTCCAAAATGTTTCCGGTAAAACCAAAGCCGATTTCACGCCAGGTAGAAGGAGCAATTTTACTGTCAATGGTAGGCCGTTCAACCCCGTTAAACGTGGTGGGTTCGTGGTATTCGTTCACGATGCCCATGGGGATCAGTACCAAACCACCCCTGAAATTCAAATAAGGATTGATTTTATGTTGAATGAAAGCCTGTTCAATGTAGACTTCACTCACGTGTTCGTATTCCACTTCGGTTATGAACTGGGTTTTCTCGTTGAAGTTATAGCCAAACAACAAAACCACACGGTGAACATCGAGCACCCCGTTGTTACGGACCTCGCCACTGAGGGCTTGATTGTAATGCACTTCGCCGTAACCACCAATCATTAGCTTGCCATCGGACTGCAGAAGCTGATCGGCAACATTGTAAAATTGATTGGTTTCAAGAATTTTCTCCTGTGCACTTAATTGCACCATTGTAGAAACGAGTAAGCAAATTAGCATCAATTTTTTCATCATCATTTTTCTTTGTTTTATCTGAGACAAAACTAGGGTTGGCACAAAGACTGTACAATACCAACATATGATGATATTTCAATGCCTATGCTGTCAGAGAAATGAAGAAGGAGGGATCGATCAACTTATACTGTTGAAGCAATATAGCGAAATGATGGTGCCAAGCTGAAAAATGATTTCACAAACGATGGCTACCACTTTTTATGGCATTAAAATGGAACCATCAGAAGTGAAGTGCTATGGTAAAATCTGACGATTCTGGTTTATCCCCACTCAGGGAACTGAGTTTTATTTAAATCGAGGGTAGCGATGGTATTGAAATCAGCATTGTCCAGTTCAAAGTCAAAAATGTTCAGATTCTCCCTCATGTGTTCTTTTTGCGATGAGCGTGGGATCGCCACAATACCACGCTGGAAGTGCCAGCGTAAACAAACCTGTGCGATGCTTTTTCCGTATTTTTTACCAATTGTGGCCAGGGTTTGATGATCAAAGATGCTGTTACGCCCGGCGGCAAAAGGTGACCATGCCTCGTGCATAATACCGGCCTCTTTTAGTTGCCCATTGGCCTCATGTTCCTGGAAAAAGGCATGGGTTTCAATTTGATTGATGGCTGGTTTGACGGAAGCAATGGTCATGAGATCGGCCAGCTGTTCGGCATCAAAGTTACTGATCCCGATGGCCTTAATTTTCCCTGACTGATAGAGTTCTTCCATGGCCTTCCATGATCCTTTGTAATCGCCCCTCGGACGATGGAGCAGATACAAATCGAGGTAATCGGTCTTTAGTTTGTCCAGCGATGCCTGAAAAGCTATTTTTGTTGAATCGTAGCCATAATCATCGACCCAGAGTTTTGAGGTCAGAAACAAATCCTTCCGCAGGATTCCACTGTTTTGGATACCCATACCCACGGCTTCCTCGTTACCGTATATAGCAGCCGTATCAATCAAACGGTAACCTACCGAAATGGCATCAGTGACACAACGTACTCCCAATTCACCGTTCAATGTATTGGTGCCAAAACCCAAGTGTGGCATCAGCAAACCATTGTTGAGTTGAACATTCGGGATATTGGGAGTTTTGGGCATAAGAACACCCAATAGCTTATTCGCACTAAAAGGAACGAGCAAAGTTGTTGCAGCAATACCTGCACTGCTTCGCAGAAAAGACCTGCGATTCATTTTGTTGGCTTCTTGATGATTTTTCATTGTCAGTAGGCTTTGTACCAAAGATAATACTTTCCACGAACGATTGGAGGATGTTGGAGGATTAGCTCAAAAATTGTCCTTCAACATGGGAGGTGCTTTCAAGGTAAAAGCGATCGGCTGATTCACTGTAGAGGATGTAAACTTGAAAACTCATGGCGGATGGATTGAAATAAAAAAGGGACAGATTACTAAATCCATCCCTTCAAGCCTTTTGCGAAAGCCCCGCCGGGACGGAACGATCTTCAACAATGTAGCGAGAGGCGGGCTTGAACCGCCGACCTTCGGATTATGAATCCGACGCTCTAACCAGCTGAGCTACCTCGCCATTTTATTTCAAAACTGCTCTTTTTGCAAGCGGTGCAAATATAGAAGTTTTTATTTTTTTTCATCAAAAAAAACTTCATTTTTTCATTTTTTGCTTTTCTATCTTCAATTGGTAAATTAAAACTTAATTGATATATTGCAGCCACCGTTACAAACATTCAGCAATGGACAAAGTAAAAATAGAACTCGAATATGTAATCAATTGCTCACCAAAGGTGTTGTATAACCGACTTAGCTCTGCATCGGGCCTGGCTGAATGGTTTGCCGATGATGTAGCTGTTAACGGTAAAAAATACACCTTCATCTGGGATGGGAATGAACAGGTAGCGAACCTGAGTTTTCGTAAGGAAAATCTCATAGTCCGGTTTGAATGGGTCGACGATGAAAGTTATTTCGAATTCAAGATTACCCGCGATGAACTAACCGGCGATGTTTCGCTGCTCATTACCGATTTTACCGATCCCGAAGAAATGGAGGAAACACGCTCACTTTGGGATTCACAGGTCACAATCCTGAAGCATGTTGTGGGTTCATAAGCTGTTCCCGATGGTTGTGACACTTTTTTACCTCTCCTTACGTTACCTATATAACTGATTGAAAACAGTCATCAACATCCTGTGAATATTCAGGTTTTCGTAAGACGAATTCAACTCATATTTAATAGATTTGCACGATGGCTTGCCTGTGATTGCATGAAAAAATTGTATCGTTATATTATTGTAAGTTTTTTAGGACCCTTCGTCTTAACCTTCTTCATTTGTGTTTTCATTTTGCTGATGCAATTTCTATGGAAATACATCGACGATTTGGTTGGGAAAGGTCTCGAAAATGCAGTGTTCATCGAACTTATGTCATACGCTGCTTTAAGCCTCATTCCCATGGCCCTGCCCCTGGCAGTTTTACTGGCCTCCATCATGACCTTTGGAAACCTGGGCGAGCGCTTCGAATTACTGGCCATCAAGGCAAGTGGTGTATCTTTGCTGAAAATCATGCGCCCACTGATCGTCCTCAACCTGTTGATTACCATAGCTGCTTTTCTGCTGGCCAATGAAGTCATTCCGGTGGCCAATAGTAAATTTGCCGCTTTACTCTGGAGTGTTAAAAAACAACGTCCCGAAATGATCATCAAAGAGGGAATCTTTTCAAACGAAATAGATAATTACAGCATCAAGGTCAGTGACCGCGACAATAAAACCAATGCCCTGCTCGACATCATGATTTACGATCACACCCAACGCAAAGGAAATGTGAGCGTGATTGTTGCCGATTCGGGCTATCTGAACATCTCGGACGATAAGCAATACATGATTCTAACATTGTACAACGGCGAAAGTTACAACGAAGCCGAGTCGGGCAATAAAAAGAAAAAAGAAACTTATCCTTTCAGGCGTGAAAAGTTCAAAAAAGAAGAGCTGGTCATCAATGTCAAAAATTTCAACCTTGAACGTACCGATGAGAAATATTTCAAGGACAACTACAGGATGTTGAAAAACCGCCAGATCGATACCGTAGTGGCAGGATTACAGCACATTTACGACCAACGTGAAAAATTGGTTACCCTTGGAATCAAATACAACAAAATACTCGATGCCGAAATTGGCAATCATTATCAACCCGACAGTCTGAACATTGACTCCATGATACAGGCTCCTTTAAGCATTCCTTTCGATTCTCTGTACGGGAAGCTGAACAAGTTCCAGCGCACCAACATTTTGAGCACAGCCCAACGCGTTGCTCAACAGAACCAGCGGCTCATCATGCAATATGAATCTGATCTCGACAGCAAACTGGTCTGGATCAACAAAAACTGGATCGAATGGCACAATAAATATACTTTATCAATCGCCTGCATGTTGTTCTTCCTAATTGGGGCACCTCTGGGGGCCATCATCCGTAAAGGAGGCTTTGGCATGCCGGTAGTAGTGTCCATTCTGCTTTTCATTTCCTATTACCTGATAACCGAAATCGGGAAAAAAGTGGCCCGCGAAGGTGTTTGGGAAATCGATTTTGTATTGTGGATGCCCACTGCGTTTTACCTGGCCATTGGTTTGCTGTTGACCCATCAGGCCGTGACCGATTCAATATTGCTGAACAAAGAAATGTACAACCGTTTCATCCGCAATATCAGTCGCTATGTGCTGCAAACACTGTTGCTTAAAAAGAAGAAGCTGAATGAAGGACCCAATGAAAATTCTTTTTCTGACCAATAAAGTACCCTACCCACCCAAGGACGGAGGCTCCATTGCCAGCTTTGGGATGATGAAAGCCATGGCCGATGCCGGTCACAAGGTGACTGTATTGGCCATGAATACCCTGAAACACCATGTGACCCCTTTTGAAATTCCGGAGGAAATCAAAGCACTCATTACCTTTCATTTAGTAGAAGTTCCCGCTGCCATCAAACCGGGAGCGCTGCTTCGTAACCTCCTCTTTTCCAATGTACCTTACAATGCCGAAAGATTCATTGATCCAAAATACAGCACTAAACTGCAAAGCCTGCTTTCAGCATTTAGCTATGACGTGATCCAGCTCGAAGGGCTGTACCTTTACCCCTACATTCCTGTGATCAGGCAAAACAGCCGTGCGCTGATTGCTTACCGCAGTCACAACATTGAACACGAAATTTGGGAACGTTCCATTTTACAGGCCGAAGGTTTCCGCCAGCGTTATCTCAAAATACTGGCCCGCCGTCTGAAAAAATTTGAAACGAAAGCCGTCAACCAATATGACCTGCTGGTTCCCATCACCAACCGCGACCTGGAGAAACTGAACCAAATGGGCAATACCAAACCTGCCCTGGCTATTCCGGCTGGCTTCGACACCGAAGAGGTGCGCATGGTGTATCCCAATTTTCAGATGAACCTATTTTTCATCGGTGCCCTCGACTGGTCGCCCAACCAGGAAGGACTCATCTGGTTCATTGACCGTTGCTGGCCTGAAATACAGAAACTTAAACCGGGAACCATCCTGAAAATTGCCGGACGCAATGCCCCCGATTGGCTGGTTGAAAAATTTCAGCTCGAGAACATTGAATACATGGGAGAAATTGACGATGCACAGAAATTCATCGCCTCCAATGGAATCATGATTGCGCCCGTATTGTCGGGTAGCGGTATGCGGGTGAAAATCATTGAAGGAATGCTCAATCAAAAATCCATCGTGACAACTTCCATCGGATGTGAAGGCATTCATGTTGAGAATGAAGTCCATTTGTACATTGCCAATCAAGCGAAGGATTATGTCAGTTACATTGTTGAATTACTGAACAACAAAAACCGCGTTGTTGAAACCGGTATCAGGGCCTACAACTATGTCAGGGAAGAATACGACAATCGACTCCTGATCAGGAAACTGGTTGAATTTTATAAGCATCATCTGGCATGACATTCGTAGAGGTGATATTCTGGATCAGCCTGTGGGCCATGTTCCACTCCTACCTGGGTTACCCCTTGGTCTTGTACCTGATTGTTCTGATCAGGGGCAGAAAAAAATACCGAAGTTATTCAAAAACCGATGAGCTCCCCGCCATAAGCATTCTCATGGCTGCATACAACGAAGAGTTGATCATCGGGAAAAAGATCGAAAGTATCTTCAATACTACTTACCCCCTGCATAAAATTGAATTGTTGGTAGGCTCCGATAACTCAAGTGACGGAACCAATCACATACTGGAACAATACGCGCTGAATTATCCCGGCATGAAGTTCACGCATTTTACCCAAAGACAAGGAAAAGTAAGTATCATCAACCAACTCAGTGAATTGGCCGAGGGCGAAATCCTGTTCATCACCGATGCCAATGTGCTGCTCGAAAAAAACACCCTGATCGAAGCCGTCAAATATTTTGCCGATGAACGCATAGGCCTGGTGGATACACACATGAAAAATTATGGCCTGAAAAAAGATGGCATTTCTTTTCAGGAAAAAAGTTACATCTCGCGGGAGGTGTATGTCAAACAGCTGGAAAGCAAGGCAAACGGCACCATGATTGGCCCCTTTGGCGGTTGTTATGCGGTACGACGCTCGCATTTTCAGCCAGTACCCTCCAACTTTTTGGTGGACGATTTTTTTGTTTGTATGAATGTACTGAAAAGCGGATTGAAAGCCATCAACAACCTGAAGGCATTCGTTTTCGAAGATGTATCCAACAATCTGGGCATTGAATTCCGCCGAAAAATCAGGATCGCCATGGGCAATTTCCAAAACCTGATGCATTTTCGCAGCTTATTATTGAAACCCTTTAGCGCGCTGGGTTTTAATTACATCTCGCACAAGGTGATCCGCTGGTTCGGACCATTTTTCCTGTTGGCAGCACTGATCAGTAATCTACTGCTTTATCCACAGGCAAGCATTTACCAATTACTATTGTGGCTTCAGCTAATCGTCACATTTTTGCCAATTGCTGACTTCTTTCTGAAAAAGTTTGGAATACATATCGTACTTTTGCGCTTCGCAACGCATTTTTATACGATGAATCTTTCATTATTCATAGGATTCATCAAATCGCTAAAAGGTGTAAAATCAAATGTTTGGAAACCAACAAAACGATTTCAGGGATCAACTTAATACCATAGAAGAGGCCATTGAGGAAATCCGGAATGGCAGGATCATCATTGTGGTTGATGATGAAGATCGGGAAAACGAGGGGGATTTTGTAGCAGCAGCCGAGAAGGTTACTCCTGAAATGATCAATTTTATGTCGAAAGAAGGGCGCGGGCTCATCTGTGCTCCCCTCACCGAAAAAAGGTGCGACGAGTTGGAACTCGACATGATGGTTGGTAAAAACACCTCCATACACGAAACGGCTTTCACGGTTTCGGTCGATGCACTGGGACATGGCACATCAACCGGCATATCGGCTTACGACCGGTTCATTACGGTGAAAATGCTGGCCGATCCCAACACCAAACCTGAAGAACTTGGGCGCCCCGGGCACATTTTCCCGCTAAGGGCAAAAAACCGGGGAGTATTGCGCCGTTCCGGACATACCGAGGCAGCTGTTGACCTGGCCCGTTTGGCCGGACTGCAACCAGCCGGAATTTTGGTTGAGGTGATGAACGACGACGGATCCATGGCCCGCTTGCCCGAACTCATCAAAATTGCCAGGAAATTCAATTTGAAAATTGTGACCATTGCCGATCTGATCGCATATCTCATTCAACAAGACAGCCTCATCAAACGCGGCGAAGAAGCCAAACTACCCACACAGTACGGCGATTTCAGGATCATTCCCTACCTTCAAAAATCCAACGGGAAAGAACATGTTGCCCTGGTTAAGGGCAGCTGGACAGATGATGATTCCATTCTCGTGAGAATGCATTCCTCTTGCATTACCGGCGATATATTTGGCTCTATGCGCTGCGAATGTGGCGATCAACTTCACAAATCAATGAAAATGATTGAGGCCGAAGGTAAGGGCGTAGTGGTTTACCTCGACCAGGAAGGACGTGGCATTGGCTTGCTCAATAAAATCAAAGCCTACAAGCTGCAGGAAGAAGGTCTCGATACTGTTGAAGCCAATGTTCACCTGGGTTTTGCCCCCGATGAACGCGACTATGGTGTAGGTGCACAGATTTTACGTGACCTGGGAGTGAAAAAAATGCGTTTGCTCACCAATAATCCGGTAAAAAGGGTTGGTCTGGAAGGCTATGGACTAAAAGTAACAGAAAACATTCCCATCGAGATTGAACCCAATGTTCACAACGAATATTACCTGAAGGTGAAGCGCGACCGCATGGGTCACGTTTTGCAGAAGTTCAAGTACGACAACGAGCAATAGGCTGAGGCTGAGGCTGAGGCTGAGGTT
>JAFGVJ010000042.1 GCA_016938055.1 Prolixibacteraceae bacterium | reverse complement strand
TTTGTCGTTCATATGAGTCTGTTTTTTTACATCATTCCGGGCATTCCGCCACCCATTCCGCCGGGCATTGGAGCAGGATGATCTTCTTTTTCTTCCACAATGACACACTCGGTGGTGAGGAACATTCCGGAAATTGAAGCAGCATTCTCGAGTGCAATACGGGTAACTTTGGCAGGATCGATCACACCACTTTCGTAAAAGTTCTGATATTCATCCTTACGGGCGTTGTATCCAAAATCGCCTTTCCCTTCTTTCACTTTCTGAACAATCACTGCACCTTCTTTGCCGGCATTGGCCACAATCTGACGCAAAGGTTCTTCGATGGCACGCTTAACAATTAAGATACCTGTTGTTTCATCGTCGTTTTCACCTTCAAGACCTTCCAGTGCAGCAATAGCTCTGATGAATGCAACACCTCCACCGGGAACAATGCCTTCGGCTACAGCAGCACGGGTTGCGTGCAGGGCATCGTCAACACGGTCCTTTTTCTCTTTCATTTCCACTTCGGAAGCAGCACCCACGTAAAGTACGGCTACACCACCAGCCAGTTTGGCCAAACGCTCCTGCAGTTTTTCCTTGTCGTAATCGGAAGTGGTCAGTTCAATTTGTTTCTTGATTTGTGATACACGTGCACTGATCAGGCTTTCTTCACCTTTACCTGCCACGATGGTGGTATTTTCTTTATCGATGGTTACCTTGTCGGCCTGACCCAGCATTTGCAGGGTCACATCTTCGAGCTTCATCCCTTTCTCATCGGTAATAACAGTACCTCCGGTCAGAACAGCAATATCCTCGAGCATTTCTTTCCGACGGTCGCCAAACCCGGGAGCTTTCACTGCACAAACCTTGATGGTTCCTTGTAATTTATTCACTACCAAACCACTCAGCGCGGTACCATCAACATCTTCAGAAATGATCATGAGCGGGCGGCCAGCCTTGGCAGTTTGTTCCAGTATGGGTAATATGTCCTGGATGGCGCTTATTTTTTTATCGTGAATCAGGATATAGGGATAGGACAGCTCTGCTGCCATTTTTTCGGTATCGGTAATGAAATACGCTGAAAGGTAACCGCGGTCGAATTGCATACCTTCCACTACATCAACATAAGTGTCGGTACCTTTGGCTTCCTCAACGGTAATCACACCTTCCTTGTTTACTTTTTCCATGGCTTCGGCAATCAGTTTACCGATAGTTTCGTCGCCATTGGCCGAAATGCGAGCTACCTGCTCAATTTTGCTGTAATCGTCACCAACGTTTTGAGCTTGGTTTTTGATGCTCTCCACCACTTTTTCAACGGCTTTGTCGATTCCGCGTTTCAGGTCCATCGGATTGGCGCCGGCCGTTACGTTTTTCAAACCAACACTAATGATAGACTGGGCCAGTACGGTAGCGGTAGTAGTTCCGTCACCGGCATCATCGCCGGTTTTCGAGGCCACTTCTTTCACCATTTGGGCACCCATGTTTTCATAGCTGTTTTTCAACTCAATTTCTTTGGCTACGGTTACCCCGTCTTTGGTTATTTGAGGGGCACCAAATTTCTTTTCAAGAATGACATTGCGTCCTTTGGGACCCAGGGTCACCTTTACTGCATCGGCTAACTGATCAACACCCTTTTTTAATAAATCGCGGGCTTCAATATTGAATTTAATTTCTTTTGACATTTTTTCGAATTTTAAAGGTTAACAATTAAGCGATGTACAACACATCATTCTGTGAAATCAAAAGATAATCTGAACCATCGATACTCAGTTCAGTTCCGGCATATTTGCCATAAAAAACAGTGTCGCCTACGTTCACTTCCATGGGTTCGTCCTTTTTCGACGCACCAGTTAAAACGACTTTTCCTTGTTGTGGTTTTTCCTTGGCCGAATCAGGAATGATGATTCCACTGGCTGTTCTTTCTTCAGCAGCAACTGGTTTCACCAGTACTTTGCCTGCTAATAATTTACCTTTCAATTCTGACATTTTTTTATGATTTAAGCGTTATTAATGCTGATTTACGTCCGCAGGTTTATCAGAATGTGTGCCAAACCCCAAAAGTGACACCTTGTGCCAACTGAGCCGATCAAAACTGACATGGTGACATGGTTTGATGAAATTGCAGGTCTGAACACATTCAAAAAAGGTGCTTAAAAGAAAAATATTGTCGAGAATCAAAAAAAAAGGTGCTCCATTGCGGAAGCACCTTCTCATAACGAGGTTAGGATAACCCCTTATTCTGTTTTGTCATCTTCTGAACCAGCTGCTTCAATGTCTTCGGCTGAAACAGGGAAATTGGGAACAGCAGTTGGATCTACTGCCGTTTGAATCTGATCGCTAATGATGGAATCCTGTTGCAGTTCACCCCTTGGGATGAAAGCACTTGCCATAATGCACAAGCCCAGCAGTGCACCGGCCAGATACCATGTTGCTTTCTCCAGAAAATTGGTGGTACGACGAACCCCCATAATTTGATTGTTACCCGAGAAGCTTGAAGCCAAACCTCCGCCTTTTGATTCCTGTACCAAAACAATGAGTACCAGCAAAAGACAAACGATAAAGATCAGTACAATAGCAAGTGTATACATTTTATGATTCTTTTGACATTAATTTTTTTATTTCTTCAATTTGAGTCGCAAAGTAACTATTTTTTTCCGGGAATTTCAAACTTAATTTTTGATAGGCATTCAATGCTTCAAGGTACAAGCCTTGTTTAACGTAAACCCCTGCCAATGTTTCGGTTATCAGTCCATCGCTCATTATTTCATCATGCACACCAACAGGTTTTTCAGAGGGTTCCGGTGATTTTGCGATGGGTTTGATCGTCGGATTTTGAAGGATGAAGCGGTCGATCAAATCGATGGGCTCCCCGGTTGCCGGTACTGCTTCCTGATCGGATTCAGCGCTTAATTGAAAAGAAGCCTGAGTAATGAGCTCCTGCCCGGGTAATTCAACATCGGCTTGCGCATTTAAGAATTGGCTGAATGCAGCCTCGTTGTAAGGAAGCAACTCGAATTCATCGGGTGCTGCTGCTGTTTCCTCAATTAAAAAGCGGTAAAGCACAGTTCTGTCGGGGATGTAAATCGAATGACGCACAAGCTCTGATTCAAATTTGTAACTGCTAATATTGCGCAGGTTCCTGAGATACAACATGCGGGCAGCAGCAAAGGCCGGATAGTCGGTCATGATCTCTTTGATACCTTCCAGTGTTGAATGGTCGAGCATGTTTGGATGCTTCAGGGCTTGTATGAACTGATCGCGCGATAACATTTTACCAGTTTGCTACTGCTTTATTGTAAATATCGTTGATGATTTGAGTCACGATTTCTTGCACCAATTCTTCTTCCACATCGCTCAGGTTAAATTCACTGCTGAAATCGGCATAGGCCGAAAACTCCGTTTCAAAATCGTTTTCGGGTTCCTTGTTGTTGGTGAACTTCATGGAGACCTTGATGGTCAACCTGTTTTGTGATGCTTCGTCGTTCGATTGCACCGAAATGGGTTTGACATCGTAACCTACAATGGAACCTTCAAATTCAAGGTCACCCCCATCGTTGGCATAATTCAAACTGGTTTGCCGGGTAAATTTGTCTTTCATTTGCTCGGCAATGAAATCGCTCAGTGTAGGGTTTTGGCGCATACGGTCGGTAAAATCGTAAATGGTGTACGACTTAACCTGAGGCGAAATGGAAGCACCGGTAAAAGAATAACTCACCGTGCAAGCCCCCGCCACAATTGGCAGTATGATCAACAGAAGGATCCGTATGTTTCTCATTTTATTATTAACTCGCTTGTTTAATCAATATTGTATTCTTTGATTTTCCTGTACAGCGTCCGTTCCGAAATTCCCAAATCGGTAGCTGCATTTTTACGTTTCCCGCTGTGCTTTTGTAAGGCTTTCAGAATCAGTTCACGTTCTTTCTTTTCAATTGATAACGATTCTTCCACATATTCCTCGGTATCCAGAATGTCCTCCTGTTCCCGAAGATTGCTGACCGGTGGAACTGGTTTATAGGGATAAGCTGCCTGGGCTTGCTCATAGTCCTCAAAAACAGGTTCAGTTTCACCATCCTTATAAAGTTTCCTGATGATGTGTGCATTTTCACGCTGGATCAAGGGGTCATCGGACTTGTTGTTCATTAAATCGAAGACCAGCTTTTTCAAATCCGTCATATCCTTTTTCATATCGAAAAGCACTTTGTAAAGGATTTCCCTCTCGCTTGAAAAACTGCCGGCTTCCTCTTTTTCGTAAAGTGCCGGAAGTTGCTGTGCATGAAAATGTGGCAAATAACCCCGTAGCATCATGCCGCTTACCTCGCGCTCCTGTTCAATGATGGAAATTTGTTCCGTGATGTTCTTTAACTGTCTGATGTTGCCGGGCCATGGGAAACTCACCAACACCTGACGCGCATCTTCGTTCAGACGAAGCGAGGGCATCCGGTAACGTTCGGCAAAATCATAGGCAAACTTTCGGAACAACAGCAGTATGTCTTCTTTTCGCTCCCGAAGTGGCGGCACCATGACAGGAACCGTATTTAAACGATAAAAAAGGTCTTCGCGGAATTTGCTTTCACTGATGGCCTTCTGGATATTCAGGTTGGTAGCAGCCACCACACGCACGTTGGTTTTCATCACTTCCGATGTTCCCACCCTGATGTATTCTCCGGCTTCGAGTACACGCAACAAACGAGCCTGGGTTGCCAGGGGAAGTTCGCCCACTTCATCGAGAAAAATGGTCCCCCCGTCAGCTACTTCGAAATAGCCTTTACGATCGGACAAAGCTCCGGTAAATGAACCTTTCACATGGCCAAACAATTCAGAATCGATGGTGCCTTCGGGAATAGCCCCGCAATTCACCGCAATGTATTTGTTGTGCTTACGTGAAGAGTACTGATGGATAATTTGTGGGAACACCTCTTTGCCCACACCACTTTCACCGGTCACCAGAACCGAAAGGTCAGTAGGTGCCACCTGTACAGCTACTTCAATGGCCCGGTTGATACCCGGCGCATTTCCAATAATTCCAAATCGTTGTTTAATATCTTGTAGATCAAGCATTGCTCATCCTATTAAAACCGTTATGCAATTTTTTCCGATTGAACTGACAAAGTTACAATTTTAGTCATTTTTTGTTGAACCGCCTTTTGAAAATAATGTGAAAGCTTGTTAAAAGAAAACTCCTGCATCCATCCCTTTACGCAGAATTTTTGAGTAGCTGACGGTACACCAACAAAATTTCCTACTTTTGATGGAAAACAAGCCCAGTTGCATGAAGACCATCGCATTGATACCAGCCCGTTATGCCTCCACACGTTTCCCGGGAAAACCACTGGTACAAATCAACGGTAAACCAATGATCCGGCTGGTTTATGAACAGTGTATGAAGGCATTCGATCAGGTATTTGTGGCTACTGACGATGAACGGATCGTGGCAGCAGTGCATGATTTTGGTGGCAATGTGGTGATGACTTCATCCCACCATCAAAGCGGAACCGAACGTTGTGCCGAGGCGGTACAACTGCTTTCAGACCATCATGATTTTGACTTTGTGGTGAACGTGCAAGGCGATGAACCCTTTGTTGATCCCCAACAGCTGATCGCCATCAAACAGTGCATTGAAAATGCCGGTACTCAGATTGCCACCCTGGTTGCACCCATCGAATCAGCAAACATGCTCTTCGATCCCAACAAGGTAAAAGTAGTACTGGCCGAAAACGGAGATGCGCTGTATTTCAGCCGCCAAGCCATTCCCTGCCAACGCGATGTTCCTGAGGCTGACTGGTTGAAAAATCACCCTTACTTTCTTCATGTAGGTTTGTATGCCTACCAAAAGGAAGTGCTGATGCAAATTGCCCGCCTGGCACCAACTCATGCCGAACAGGCTGAGAAACTGGAGCAACTTCGTTGGCTCGGTCATGGATACAGGATCAACACCGTTATCACCGCCCATGCCAATGCGGGCATTGACACACCTGAGGATCTTGAAAACCTGAACCTACAGACCAATGCAAATAGAAAAGAATAGCTGATTGAACGCTGAGTGGGCGCTCATTACCGGCTGGTACATACCTATTGAATAAAAAACAAATATCTGAAAAATGGAAACACTCGCAATACTTCAAAATGACCCCTGGTTAATGCCCTACGCACAGGCATTTTTCGATTTTCAACGTTTAGCTGGCGAAAAAGAACAGCAGTTGACCATGGGGCAAAGCATCTCCGATTTTGCCACGGGCCATCTGTATTTTGGCTTGCACAAAACAGCAGATCATTGGGTTTTACGCGAATGGGCTCCCAATGCCAGCCACATCTTCCTGATCGGGACTTTCAATCAATGGGAAGACCAGGATTCCTTTCGTCTTCAGCCCATCGGGTCGGGCACCTGGGAAATCAAGTTAGCGCCGGAGCAGTTAAAGCACCTCGACCTGTATGCCTTATCGATGCACTGGGAGGGTGGTTCCGGAAAGCGAATACCTGCCTGGACCAGGCGTGTGGTGCAGGATTCCCATACCCACATGTTCAATGCACAGGTTTGGGATCCCGGTGATCGTTACCAATGGAAAAATCCAAATTATCAAGCCCCTTCAGGACCTCATTTCATTTATGAAGCCCATGTTGGAATGGCTGGTGAGGAAGAAAGGGTTCATAGCTTTAATGAATTCAGAACAGACATACTCCCAAAGGTTCAACAATTGGGATACAATGTTATTCAATTAATGGCCATCCCTGAACATCCCTATTACGGGAGCTTTGGCTACCATGTTTCCAGTTTTTTTGCCCCATCATCACGCTTTGGAACACCCGAAGAACTGAAACAGCTCATTGATGAAGCTCATGGCATGGGCATTGCTGTAATCATGGACCTGATTCATTCTCATGCTGTAAAAAATGAGGTAGAAGGTTTGGGTTGTTACGATGGAACCCGGTACCAGTTTTTCCACGATGGCCCAAGGGGAGAACATCCTGCATGGGATTCCTATTGCTTCAATTACAGTAAAAATGAAGTTTTGCATTTTTTACTGTCCAACATCAAATACTGGCTCGATGAATTTCAATTCGATGGCTACCGCTTCGATGGAGTCACCAGCATGTTGTATTTTGATCATGGATTAGGAAAAGCATTCAACGGTTATGCCGATTACTTTACCCCTAACCTCGATTACGATGCAGTGGTCTATTTCAAACTGGCTAACCGATTGATCCATGAAGTAAAGCCCAATGCCCTTTCAATTGCTGAAGATATGAGCGGATTGCCGGGTTTGGCTGCCTCCCTGGATCAGGGTGGACTGGGTTTTGACTACAGGATGAGCATGGGAGTTCCCGATTACTGGATCAAAATGATCAAGGAGAAAGCCGATGAAGACTGGGAAGTTGGTGACATATTTTATCAAATGTCTGCTCACCGTCACGACGAAAAGGTGGTAAGTTACGCCGAAAGTCATGACCAGGCCCTGGTAGGGGATAAAACCATCATCTTCAGACTGATTGACAAGGAGATGTACTTCAGCATGCGGAAAGACCAGCCCAACTTACTGGTTGAGCGTGGTTTGGCCTTGCATAAAATGATCAGGCTGGTTACAGCCAGTTGTGCCGGAGGTGCTTACCTCAACTTTATGGGCAATGAATTTGGCCATCCTGAATGGATAGATTTCCCCCGTGAGGGGAATCAGTGGTCGTACCGCCATGCCCGAAGAATTTGGAGCATTGCAAATGATCATGCCCTGCGTTATCATTGGCTGAAGGATTTCGATCAGCACATGATTCAGCTCTTAAAGTCGAAGCAAACCCTGAAAATCCCCGAGATTTGGAAAATCTGGGAGAGCAAAACCGACCAGGTATTGGTATATTCCAGAGGTGATTTATTGTTTGTTTTCAACTTCCATCCCGATCAATCTTATACCGATTACGGGATTCCGCATGCCCCGGGAAAATTCAGGTTGGTCCTCAATACCGATGCAGGTTATTTTGGCGGCTACGATCGTGTAGACGACCGTATTCCCTATTATACGATTCCTGTGAATGGGAATAGCAACGAACACCATTTAAGGTTGTATATACCGGCTCGTTCGGCCATGGTATTTGTTCACGAAGGTTTAAAACGGATCAGATAAAACAAAAAAAATCCCGCCAATGGCGGGATTTTATATACTTGATCATTCAAAAATTATCGCGTTTGGCTTGATTTCCTGGAAGAATAATTGATGTGCAGTGCAGCTGCTTTACGCAATTCCTGCTTGATGTCAGTAACAATACCCATCTTGGTAAATTCATCCACTTTCAACGAAGTCACAATCATTTTTTGTTCCTGTTCTTCACGTGCCTGACGTTCAGCCTCCACAAAGTCGGCAATGTCGGTCAGTTTGGAGAATTTATCATTCAGCTGTATCCGTGGTTCATTTCCATAAACAGCCTGATAAGGTTGAGTTGGAGGACCCACGTAGATGTAACTAACCAGCGACTTCTTCTCCAACTTGGAAATTTCAGTAGCTGCAGGCAACTTGATCTTCACTTTCAATGTTGTTTCGCGCATGGTAGTGGTTACCATAAAAAAGAAGAGCAACATGAAAACGATATCGGGCAGCGATGAAGTTGAAATAGCAGGAGTTTCCTTATTATCGTCTTTTCTAAATTTTGACATATTATATTCCTCCTATCTTTTTGGGTTCAGCTTCAGATATTTTCTGTGGATAAATTTCCTTGATAGCATCTTGCTGATCAGAATTCAACTTTGCAAATGGTTTCCCGAACTTTTCCTGTGCAAGGGTTTCACGCAGCTCGTTAATGGCTGCAATCAGTTCGTTTTGCACTTCGATATAGGTTCCGTAGGTTGTTCCAACGTCGTTCCGGAGTGAGATGACCGCACTGGCCGTCAACACTTCAGTTGGACCGAAATAGGGAATATCCTTGACAATTTTCTCGGGTAAATTGGGCAAGTTCATCGGGTTGGTGAGGAACTCTTTGGTTTTTTCCCTGAGTTCATCTACCCGGCTAAGCTCACTCTCAACCATTAAACGATTATTCCGGTCAACAAGTACAACAAAGATATTGCGCTCCTTGATGGGTGGAGTATCATCAATATCCTCAGGATTAACCCATTGCGGCAGCCTTCTCTCTAAGCCACTGTCAACGTCCATGGTAGTGGTTACCAGGAAGAAAATCAGTAGCATGAAAGCGATGTCGGCCAATGATGCCGCGGGTGCTTCTGGTACTTTTTTTGCCATAATTTATTGTTTTTGAGATGTTACGGGTAACATCACTAGCGTTTAAATATACTTGCGGCGCCAAATCCAATAATGGAAAGAATAGCCCCGCCAAACAGGATGTAGGTTACGTATAAACCAGTACCAACCCAGTGCGAAATGGTTTCAGTCAAACCTTCGGCAATGAATTTTTCAACGCCGTAGAACTGAGGAATTTCACTGGATGCTGAAAAGTAAGCTACAAGCAGGATCACAGCAAAAATTGCCAAAACCAAAATGGCCCTAAGTGCTTTTCTCTTTTCTGAAAACATTTGTCCAAAAGAGAATAACAGCGCGATAATAGCTGAGAGACCAAAAAGCAAAATAGCCCAGTTTATGTTTGTGGTGATCAATTGTACTGCTTTCTCACCCGGATTGGTTTCACTGTCGATGGAAGTGATCATCACGGCAAACAGCACCACGGAAATCGCCATCAACACCCAAAGGATGATTGTTGTTATTTTTCTGATTTTCTCCATGAGTATTGTTATTTTTTGGCATTGTGTTTAACAACAAGGTCGAGCAGTGAAATGGATGCATCTTCCATGTTATTGATAATGCTGTCGATTTTTGACAATAAATAATTGTAGAATATCTGAAGAATCATGGCCACGATCAAACCGAATACGGTTGTGATCAAAGCAACTTTGATACCACCAGCTACAAGGGTTGGGCTGATGTCACCTGCAACTTCGATAGCATCGAAAGCCTGAATCATACCAATTACCGTTCCCAAGAATCCCAACATAGGAGCCAGTGCAATGAACAGGGCGATCCAGCTCAAACCTTTTTCGAGCAAGCCGGCTTGAACACTACCGTAGGAAACTACTGATTTCTCAACAACATCAACACCTTCGTCGTAACGATCGAGACCCTGATAGAAAATGCTGGCTACAGGACCACGGGTATTGCGGCAAACTTCTTTGGCTGCGTCAACACCACCACTTTTCAAAGCATCTTCGACATTGGCCAGCAATTTTTTGGTATTGGTAGTTGCCAGGTTCAGGTAGATGATACGCTCAATGGCCAGTGCCAAACCAAGAATCAGGGCGATCAATACGAAGGACATGAAGCTAGGTCCACCTTCGATGAACTTTTGTTTCAAAACACTGTGAAGTGATTTTCCACCTTCTTCAACCACTGCAGCTTCTTCGATCGGATCAGCAGTTAATTCAGCCTGGGCGGCAGCAACAGAATCCACTTGAGCAACTTCTTCAGTAGCCACCTCAGCCTGATCCTGAGCTACAACATTTACCGACATTCCAAATGTGAATATCGTGAGAACAGCTATTAATGCAAATAATTTTTTCATGATGTTTTTCAATTTATTCAACAATTATTCAGATTTTTTATTTGTAAAATTTTTTCACATTCATCCAATAAGTATGGCGGAGAGAGAGGGATTCGAACCCTCGGTACCCTTTAGAGGTACACACGCTTTCCAGGCGTGCCAGTTAAACCGCTCCTGCATCTCTCCTAACTTTCACTCTCCAAAAAAATGCAAGAGTTTTTTTTCATTCATTCTTCGTACCTTATGTCCGGAATACACTCAAACCTACCGAACAGATTGAAAACCCGCTTTTTTTGAGGGCTGAAAATTACAAAAAAAAAAGTATAATCAACAACACTAATTTGTTATTTCTCCTTTCAAATTTTGTGTCATGTAATTCACCAGCTCACTTTGACTCAGCCCTTGCCCTAACAAATACATCAGTTTGGTGATCGCCGCTTCACTTGTCATGTCATAACCACTCACAACGTCAGCATTTTGCAGTGCCACACTGGTTTCGTACAATCCCATCTTCACATGACCTCCTGAACACTGGCTGATATTAACAATAATAATGCCTTTTTGGGTCGCTGCAGAAATTAATTTTGAAAACCACTCAAAATTGGGCACATTTCCTGAACCATAAGATTCCAGCACCACTCCCTTGAGCTGGTCAATTTCCAGTATTGCCTTCACAATGGAAGGCTTTATCCCCGGAAAAATTTTCAACAACACAACATCGGTACACAGTTCGGTATTCAAGCGCAATATGCCCTGACTAACCGGATAGGTAATGAATTCTTCGGCATAATCTATGTCTACACCGGCCACGGCCAGAGCTGGGTAATTGGCTGAATCAAAAGCTCTGAAGTGCTGGGAATCAATTTTTGACGTTCGGTTGCCCCGGTAAAGTTTTGAGTCGAAATAAATGCAAACTTCGGGAACCAGGGGCCGACCGTTTTTCCGGGCCGCAGCAATTTCAACAGAGGTCAGCAGGTTTTCCTTGCCATCGGTTCGCAATTGTCCGATGGGCAACTGCGATCCGGTAAACACCACCGGCTTGTCGAGGTTATCGAGCATGAAACTCAGGGCCGATGCTGAATAAGCCATGGTGTCGGTTCCGTGCAAAACCACAAAGCCATCGTACTGGGCATAGTTCTCCTGGATGGTACGTGCAATCTTCACCCAAACTTCAGGGGTCATGTTCGATGAATCGAGCACCGGATCGAAGGTGATGGAAGCAATGTGATAGCCAAATTTTTGAAGCAGTGGAATTTCTTTCGACAATTCATCGAAATTGACCGGAGCCAGTGACCCATCTTCGGGCCGTTGTACCATGCCAATGGTTCCACCGGTGTAAATGATCAATACTGAAGGTTGCATGTTCGGTTTCATACTTAACAACACGAATGAACCCGCAAATTAAGTGTTTTAAACAGAACTGGAAGAAGAGTTTTGACAGATGTTTCAGTTGATCAGAAAAAATCAGGCAAGCCTGAACAACTTTGTTGCAGTCTGGGTAGTGATGGCAGCCAGTTCGGCTTCATCCATCCTGAATATTTCAGCCACCTTATTCAAAACATAAACAAGGTAACTGCTTTCGTTTCGTTTTCCCCTGAAGGGGACAGGTGCCAGGTAAGGAGCATCGGTTTCAAGCACAATGTCGCCTGGTTTCAGGGTAGCCACCATTTGCTCAATGCCAGAATTTTTAAAAGTGACCAGTCCGCCTACGCCAATTTTAAAACCCATTTCAACTACTTCTTTTGCCTGCCGGGCATTGCCGGTAAAACAATGGAACACGCCGGTCATCCCGGGGTAGTGCACTTTACGGATATTTTCCATCACCTGATCGAATGATTCTCTTATATGGATGGATACGGGCAGCTGGTATTCACGGGCATACTTTAACTGATGCTGAAACACAATTTCCTGCTCCTTCCGGAAGGTATCGTCCCAAAAAAGGTCAATCCCAATTTCCCCCACTCCATAGAACTTTTGCTTTTGTATCCAATATTCAAAAACTTCCAGTTCTTCGGCATAATCTTCGTTCACCGAAGTAGGATGAATCCCGATCATGGGGTAACAAATATTTTGATAGCGATCGGACAGCTCCAGCAGCATTTTAATAGAGGAACTATCGATGTTGGGCAGCAGGATTTTACTCACGTCACTTTCGACCGATTTCCTGATCACCTCATCGAATTCTCCATTGAAAACATCGGTATAAATATGGGAGTGGGTATCAATCAGCATACTCAAAATTTTGGCCAAATGTAGGAAAGTTTTATAGCAAGGTAGATTATCTCCGCTGCAACAAATGGTTATCTAATTGTAAAATAACACAAAAGACATACAACACTATGTTGACGACCAATGAATTGCCGGGATACCGGTATAGTATGCCCGACCTAAACATCAATTAAATCCATTCGCCCCGGCATTTTCATTCATTTTTTTTGATAAATTGCCTGTAGCTTTTAGCACAAAAACCAACATCGTTACCAACATGAACAATGCGTTTCGGACCATCATTTCTCCTTCCATTTCCGATTTTGGAATCGACCACAATCAGGTACTGGTACTGATGGGATCTTGTTTTACCGAACACATTGGAAGCATGTTACATGCGTACAAATTCGAAGTTTTGACCAACCCCTTTGGGGTCATGTACAATCCGGCTTCACTGGCAAGAACAATACAAATGGCCATCGATCAAGAAACCATTAAAAATGAAAGCCTGATCCAATACAAGCAGCGTTGGCATTCTTTTGATTTTCACGGGTCATTCTCGGCATCGAAACCCGAACTTGTGCTTGAAAATACCAGGCAGGCTATTGAACAAACCCACCTTTTTTTAAAAAAGGCCGACGTGTTGTTCCTGACATTTGGAACTGCCTGGGTTTACGAATGGCTTGACAGTGGAAAAATTGTCGCCAACTGCCACCAAATGCCCGAAGGCAGGTTCAAACGTCATCAGCTGAGTATTGAACAAATCACCCTCCAATGGAAAGCGTTGATTGATTTATTACACCAATTCAACCCTTCACTAAGAATTGTTCTTACTTTAAGCCCGGTGCGACATCTGAAAGATGGATTTCATGCCAACCAGCTTAGCAAGGCAATTTTAATGCTGGCCATAGAAGCCATCATACAGCAAAACAAACCCAACATGATCAGTTACTTTCCGGCCTATGAAATCATGAACGACGATTTGCGCGATTATCGCTTCTATTCCCCCGATATGGTTCATGTTTCCGAAACGGCAGTACAATATGTATTTGATCATTTTTCTTCAGTTTATTTTAACGATGAGACCAAACTATGCATCAAAGCGCTGCACAAGCTACTATTAATGAAAAAACACCGTATCTTGACCGATGATTTGGAGGCCATTCATCAATTTGCAGGCAAGGCTTTGTCCGAAATTGAAATACTCGAAAGAAAGTATCCTAATATTAAATTTGAGTTAGAAAAAGAACATTTCACGAACCTTCTCGAAAAGAAAAGGTTACATTAAACAGCATTCAAACTACCAATTCATTATAGCATGAGCTACCTGAAATTCGACAAAAAGCAACTGGTCAATCTTGAATATTCTATTCAAAGGGAGATTTTACATACCAACAGGGCAGGTTCATACAGTTGCACCACCCTGTCGGGATGCAATACCAGAAAATATCACGGTTTACTGGTATGCCCCAACTATACGCTCGACGGGGGCAAGCATGTGTTGTTGTCCTCACTCGATGCTACAGTTATCCAGCACGGAGCTGAATTCAACCTGGGTATCCACAAATACCAGGGGGAACATTATGAGCCCAAAGGTCACAAGTATATCCGCGATTTCGAAACCGATGTGATCCCCATCACCACATACCGGGTAGGAGGCGTGGTTTTGACCATGGAACGCCTGCTGGTGGAGCAATCGGAACAATTACTTATCCGCTACACTTTGGTGGAAGCCAACTCGCCAACCCTATTGCGTTTCAAACCCTTTCTTGCATTCCGGAATGTTCACAATCTAAGCAGCTCCAACCTGTATGCCAATACCCGTTACGAGTCCAGCGACCATGGAATTAAGCTATGCCTTTACGACGGATATCCTTACCTCCACATGCAATTTTCGAAACAGGCAGAATACATTGCCAATCCAGATTGGTATAAAAACATAGAATACTATAAGGAAAAAAACCGTGGCTACGATTTTCTGGAGGATCTATACGTACCGGGCTATTTCGAACTTGACATTCAAAAAGGTGAAAGCATTATATTTTCAGCAGCCACCTTCGAAGCTAAGGCCAGCATGATCAAACGTAAGTTTTCCGATGAGTTGAAAAAGAAAACCCCCCG
>JAFGVJ010000256.1 GCA_016938055.1 Prolixibacteraceae bacterium | reverse complement strand
GGAAGCCTTGCTACCGGTTTGGGAAGCTGTTGAAATGCCCCACAGTTTTAACCGTTTTGACGCAGTTGATTTTCATCAGCCCTATTACCAGGGGCCAGGCTGGTACCGCACCCATTTAAGCATTGATCAGTTTGAAGAAGGCCGGCGTTTGCTGCTTCACTTCGAAGGTGCCGGACAGAAAACAAGGGCATTTATCGGCATGCAGTTCGTTGGTGAACATGTGGGGGGCTACGATGAGTTTGTATTCGATATCACCGATGCAGTAAGTCACTATCAGCAAAATCCCATCAAGGGCATCGAAGCCGGAAAAGTACCACTCATTGTGCGTTGCGACAACAGCCGCGATCTTGAATTGATCCCGTCCGACTTAAGCGATTTTAATCTCTATGGCGGTTTGTACCGCTATGTCAATTTGTTAAGCGTACCTGCCGTTTCCTTCAATCAGATACATGTGGATGCACAACCGGCGAAAGGCTACAAAAAAGCCACTGTAAGCATTACACCACAACTGTACAATCCCTTTAATTTAGACGGAGAATTCATTGCAAATTATACCATTCTTGATCCTGACGGAAAAATAGTCGCAAGTTTCAAGGCCGAAGGAAACCTTACCGATGCCCTCCAGTCGTCCATTGAAATCAAAAAACCCAGGCTTTGGTCGGTAGAAATACCCCAATTGTACACACTGCATGCAAGCCTTGAATCGGAGAACGGAACCGACGAATTTACAGAGAAGTTTGGCATCCGCGATTTTGAATTTGTAGCACACGGGCCATTCCAACTCAATGGTGAAAACCTTTTCCTGCGCGGAACGCATCGTCATGAAGACCATGCCGGATATGCCGCAGCAATGCCCGAAGATCTGATCATCGAAGAAATGCAGCTGATGAAAGCCATGGGAGTCAATTTTATTCGTCTGGGCCACTATCAGCAATCACGCATCGTACTCGATGCCTGCGATAGCCTGGGCATTTTGGTGTGGGAAGAAATTCCCTGGTGTCGTGGTGGTTTGGGAGGTGAAAATTACAAACAACAGGCACGCCGGATGCTCACCAACATGATTAATCAGCATTACAATCATCCATCGGTCATCATTTGGGGGCTGGGAAATGAAAACGACTGGCCCGGCGATTTCCCCGAATTTGATAAAGAAAAAATCAGAACCTTCATGAGCGAGCTGAACGATTTATCGCATTCGCTCGATCCTGTGCGCAAAACAGCCATTCGCCGCTGCGATTTCTGTGCCGACATCATCGATGTGTATTCGCCGTCGGTTTGGGCCGGCTGGTACCGTGGCAAGTACACCGAATACACCAAGGTATCAAAGGAATGGAACGAAAAGGTAGATCATTTTCTGCATGTCGAATGGGGTGCCAGCAACCACGCCATGCGTCATTCCGAAGATCCCGACAAAGGGCTTGAAGCCATTTCAACCGGCGATGGAACCGACGAGCGCGACGGAGATTTTCTCCTGTCGGGTGGAGAAGCACGTGTTTCAAAAGATGGCGATTGGTCAGAAACCTATGCCTGCAACCTCATTGACTGGCACCTGAAGGAACAGGAAAGAATGCTCGACTGGCATGTGGGTACAGCCTACTGGCCCTTTAAAGATTTCTCAACACCGCTTCGTCCCGAAAACCCTGTTCCTTATGTTAATCAAAAAGGAGTAGTACAACGCGATTTCACCAAAAAAGAAGCGTTTTATGTCTTCCAATCCTACTGGACCGAAAAGCCCATGGCCCATATCTACGGGCATACCTGGCCGGTGCGCTGGGGTGCAGCCAATGAGTCGAAAATGGTAAAAGTGTATTCCAATTGTGAGCAGGCAGAACTCTTTCTTAATGGCAAATCACTGGGTGTCAGAACCCGCAATAGTCAGAATTTTCCGGCTGCCGGGTTGCGCTGGATCGTTCAATTCAACGTAGGAGAAAACCATTTGAAAGTGATCGCGACCAAAAATGGAGTGCAGGTAAGCGATGAAATTACACAGGTGTATCAAATTGCCAATTGGAGTGAACCGTCAACATTAAAAATAAAAGAAATTGAACGCAAAGGCCACGTGGTGGAAATCGAAGCGAAAATTTATGACGAAAACAATGTATTCTGCCCTGATGCTAAAAACCGAATTGAATTTTCACTGTCGGGCGATGGTGAATTACTCGACCAGCTTGGCACACACAACGGATCAAATGTAATTCAACTGTACAACGGACGTGCCCTGATCAGGGTAAAAATGAACGGAGCAAAAGCTATAGTGGCTGCTAGCTCCGATCATATTGAAACAGGTTTTATTACCATCGAAAATTAGCCTGTTATGAACTTAACTTTTAAAATAGATACTATGAACCTACATCTTTACTTTAAACAAAAAGCTGTTTTCAGGATCGCTTTTATGCTAATGGCGGTTTTGGCAATGAGTTTTACAACCCAGGCCCAAAGTTCGAAAGAATATACCGATGCCGAAACAGCTGCTTTGGTCGACGACATTGAGGCCAATGCCTACAGCGAATACATTTTAACAAGCGACGGCGGCAGCTATGTGATGAGTGATGTCGACCTTGCCGGTGACGTGATCATTAAAGCAAAAGAAGGATTGGTAAACAAACCAGTCATTACCGATTCTGAGAACAGTTCGACTTACCGTAACTTTTTCGACGTACAGAATGGTGCTTACAAACTGCAGCTCGAAGGACTTGCCTTTGATGGTACTGCCGTTGAGCCCATGATGGGAGTGGCCCGCATGCGCAGCGAAAACAGCGCGATAAGCATTGTCGACTGTGAAATTTATCACTTCACAAGCAGCAATGGCTTGTTGCGTGCCGATAAAGCGGGCGTTGCTGTTACCGTTGAAGGCAGCTACATTCACGACAGCAATCAGCGTTTGATCTATCTCTACGACGCAGGCGCAGCCTATGGCCCGGTAAAGGTAAGCAACAGCACCTTTGCCAACATGAGCGGCCCCTCTGCAATTTTCTATCGTTCAGCAAGTGGCAGCATGGCCTCCGGTTCTGACCTGCTTATTGACCATTGTACTTTCTACAACATCCCCAATGGCTCGACAAAAGTGATTGAAGTGGGTGATGCAATGACAGGAACCGTTTCGCTGACCAATTCTGTCTTTGTGAATGTAGGCGATTCGCTGGCCAATATTCCTCTAATTGATTATTGCTATCTGGGTGGATTTGAAAAGACCGTTGAAGGAAGCAATACCATTAGCACAGCCCCTGTTTTTGAAGATGCCGAAAATGGCGATTTCTCAATTATTAATGCTTCCGAACTGGTGGCCGGTGATGGTAAAACAGCCGGCGACCTTAGCTGGGGCGTGGCAACTACGGCCGAAAATGAATACACTACCGAAGATGTTGCCCGCCTGATCGACGACATCAACAACAGTGCACACGAAGAATACATTCTGGTTACACCAGGTGGCATTTACGATTTTACAGCAGCCCCCGATGTAAGCGTTTCAGCAACCATCAAAGGAGCTGACCATCTGGAAACCCGCCCTGTATTAAGCTTTACATCAAATCCCAATAATTGGGCAGGGATATTCAGAGTCAGAAATACTTCAGAATTAATAACCTTAAGTCTTATCAATCTGGAGATCGACCAATCGAACGAGATGAGTCTGTTGACCCGAATGGATGATCCTGCGAATCTTCTGATTAAAGATTGCTACATTCATGGCAATACCAACAGTAACGGACTTATCAGGAAACAAGCCGGAGGAGGTACGGTAACACTCGAGAATACTTTGGTGAGCGATTGTAAACAACGTGTTATCAACCTATACACGCCCGACGACATTTACGGAGCCATCAACATTAAAAACTGCACCTTCACCAACATCGACGGACCGGTAATTTACTACCGCTCTTCGGGGACAGTCGCCATAGGTACCGATGTTACGGTCGATCATGCAACCTTTAACAACATCGGGGGTTCAGAGGGAGTATTCAAATTCAGGGAAATGACCGGACTGGTAACGGTTAAAAACAGCATCTTCAACCAGGTGGCAGGATCGCTCGATGAGGCTTTTGTTATTGCCGATCATTGCTATGTAGCGGGCTTTGAAACTGCACCGCTTTCGACCATGCCAATTGAAATCGCTCCGGTTTTTGCCGATGCCGAAAACAACAATTTCACCCTGATCAATTCCGGCGACTTGCTTGCCGGCGATATGCAGATATTGGGTGACTTAAGCTGGTACAACGATGTGTATCCACCCAAGGTGTACGAAACACTGGTAAAAGAAAACGAGACCCACCTTCGGGTTAAATTCAACGAACTGATTGATTCGGCAAGCGCTGCTGTAGCTGCCAATTACCTTCTGAGCGGAACTTTCGGACTTAGCGGTAACCCCATGGCTGCCGTAGTTGCCGACGATGCCATGAGTGTATTGCTTGAAGTGGCTGACATGAGCTCCATAGAAACAAATCAAACTGTAGTGGTTACGGTTGAAAATGTAAAAGATATTCTGGGCAATGTAATTGGAGACAATAACGTGGCCAGTTACACTTATCTGGATGAAACACCACCGGTAATTACGCTGGCAGCTCAGGAGCTGACCAATGACAAAGGTGTTAGCGCAAGTGCACAAAGTTCAGAAAAAGGGATGATTTACCTGATCATGGAAAACGAAAAGCAGGCCTCGGTCATTGATTTTGAAACTGCAGTTGCCGGGCGCAAAGGTGCAAGTGCTGTTGTGGAAACTGCCGGCATCGACGTCCAGATTCCCGTAGCCGGCTTGCTGACCGGAACTTACCATGCCTATGCCGTTGATGCCTATGCAAACATTTCATCACAAAGCGAAAATGCAGTGGTACTTACTGACCCAACTGCGCCCGTAGTGAGCCTTGAAACGCAGGAAGTAACAAATGCTGCCAATGCAGCCGGAGTTGTTGTGAGCTCCACTGAGCCGGGATCGATTTACCTGGTACTCGAAGCCGAGGCTGCAACAACTGTAAGCGACTTACAAGCTGCTGTTGATGCTGCCAAAGGAGCAAAAGGAAGTATCGAACTCGATGGGGAACTTGAAATTGCAGTGTCGGTGGCAGGTGTTCAGCCTGGTTCTTATTATGCCTATGCTGTTGACATGGCTGGAAATATTTCGGCAAAAAGCGAAGGGGTACTCACCGTCATTGAATACATTCCCCGTATCAGATACTACTCCGATGAAGATACCGGCCAGCTTTCGAACGACATTATCTCTGCCAACAATGGTGACATCTTTGTGCTGACAAGCAATGGTGGTGACTATGCCCTGAATGCATGGCATAAGATTACCGCAAAAATTACCATCATGGCCGATGAAGATCTAAGCCGTCGGCCGGTAATCAGCAATTATCAGGAATCATCGACCTATCAGACTTTCAGGCTTTTTGCCGATGGCGCTTCCTTAACACTGAAAGGAATTGAAATTAATAGCAAAGAACATCCTGTCAATCCCATCAAATACATGATCAGGGCTGAATCAAACATTGGTAACTACTCCATTGTTGCCGAGGATTGTCACTTCCGTGGTAAACTAAAAGAAACAGGAACCATTGTTAAAACATATGGCGGTACTTATGGCGACAGTCTCATCTTCAGAAATTGCATTTTTGAAGACATGGAAGCCATCAGCATGACTGGGCTTTCTTCGGAAGATTCACCACAGTGGGATGTTTTGGAAATAAGCAACTGTACTTTCATCAATATTCCTGAAAGGGTGATTGCCGTTAAGGACCAGCCTTCGGTGAATAAAGAATATCCAATCAACATC
>JAFGVJ010000255.1 GCA_016938055.1 Prolixibacteraceae bacterium | reverse complement strand
TCGGGGCTCATCACCACGTTGCGTACCCTTCCAATGTCATTCAACAAAATTTCTTTGTGAACTACCTTGTTCCCTTCCAACACCAGACGTTCAATGTTTTTAAACCGAAGCGAACCAATGAGGATGTTGTTTTTCCATTGCGGAAAAATATCGCCGCTAACGAAAATCATACCGCAGGGCGCAATGGAAGGATCCCAGTAAAGAACGGGTTGCTCCATGCCTTCCTTCTCGGTGATTTCAGTAAAAATGGTGCCATCGTAATTGATGCCGTACGAAATGACTGGCCAACCGTAATTCACCCCGGGTTTAATGAGGTTCAGCTCATCACCGCCACGGGGACCGTGCTCACTTTCCCATATCTCGCCAGTTTCGGGGTGCATAGCGGTGCCCTGCGGGTTACGATGGCCGTAACTGTAGATCGAAGGCATGGCTTCCGCTGTGTTTACAAAAGGATTATCTTCAGGAATCCGGCCATCGTCGTGAATTCGGTGGATTTTACCGTTGTGGTTGGTCAGGCTTTGTGGATTAAATTCACGGTGCCCGCGGTCGCCGATGCCAAAATACAAGAAACCATTCTTATCGAAGGCCAGTTTACAGCCAAAGTGATAAGCAAGGTCGGTATCTGGGTTTGCGTTGAAAATCTTCTCCACCTCAATGAGCCGGTCGTTTTCAAGCTTTGCCCTTAAAATGGAAGTGTTCCCTCCTTTTTCGCCTTCTTCATCGGCCGGATCGGAAAAGGAAATGTACAGCCAACCATTGTTGGCATAATCGGGGTGCAGTTTCAGGTCCATCAAGCCACCCTGCCCTTTTACAAAAATTTCGGGCAAGCCTTCCACCACATGCAATTTCCCTGCGCTAAAGCGATACAGGGTACCACCTCGCTCCGAAATCAGCAAATCGCCTCCGGGCAGAAATTCCAAGCCCCAGGGAACATCCAAACCGGCAACAACCGTATCGACCACAAAAGCCAGTTCTTCCGTTTGGTTAACTGGTGAAACAGGGATCACACTGCCGGGTTCGGTATTAGCCGGCAGACCTTTCTTCACATAAGCAGCCAGTGCCTTGATTTCTTCTTTGGTAAAGGTATTGCTGAAAGCCGGCATGCCCATGTCGGCACGGCCGTTGGTGATGGATTCGATCAAAGCATCGTTGGAATTACCAAACATCCAGTCTTTCTGCACAAAGCGTTCCAGTTTGTAACCATGACAACCGGCGCAATAATTCAGGTAGTTCAATGCAGCAGTATTGACGTCGGAATTCATGTTGGATTTGCTCTCGCTGCAGGAGATGGTGCCCGCCAGCAATGCCAGGCCAACGGCCATGGAAAGAAGGTTCGTTTTCATCGGATATATATCTTTTTTACGATTGAGTTTATGAACATAAACAACCAATATGGTCTGATGTTTTGATTAAAATCGTTACAATTTGGAACAATAAAAGACTCACTATTGTTCTTGCAAAGATTATTTCTCCGAATTACACATTAAACACTTAAATAACAATACACTCAAAATATTCCAAGTGTATATTTTGTATAAATTTTTCGCTTCATTAATACACCAGTACCTTACCAATAATAGGAATATTTTCGGGAGTAAGGTATTTAACCATGTACAAACCGGAAGCAAGCGGAGCTTCAAATTCTAACACAAGAGTACCATTACCTTGCTGATCAAGCTTGAAGGATCTGATGGGAGCTTGTCCGTTCATTCCAAAAATTGAAATGGTTCCTGTGCACCCTGCATCCAACCCTGAAATTAACAATCTCTTTCCATCTGAAGGATTTGGGTAGACCGAGAAGGAATGTTGGCTGGTTTGTTGTATTGAAGCAGTACTCATTTGAGCAAGATTTTCACCACCTTCATGAGCAAGCTCAGTTACAAGATAGCCTATGTACCAGGGATTTTCATTTTCTTTTAAAAAACGGGTAAAATAAAGCGAAGGATTCGAATTGTCATAAAAAATCAGAGCTTTGGTTTTAATATGACTAAGCAGTGGACTGCTTTGCTCAACCAACTTTTCATAACTGAAATGCATGGACTCTGCAAGACTTGTTGTTACTTCAATTTTTGAAGCCCAGCTTACTGATCCACCAAATTCAAACTCGAAAACGTGAGGTTTTGCAATATTTACGTCAAACTCAACTTCATGTTCATGGGTAGAAGCAATTGATTTTTCATTTTTACTGACAATATATCCCTTGGATCCTGGCTGTGGTCTGGTCCATGAAATATCAATAGTTTCGGCTCTACCAGCATTATTCTGGAGCCAGCTGCGGTTGTTGTCTTCAGCCATGATCCAGCGCTCAAGTTCCGGGGAGTTTATATACCCGGGATCGAGGTGAAATGGAGCATCAGATAGTAGTACATCCTTACGCACAATACTATAATCGGTGGTAATAAAACGATAATTCAGTTGTGAGGCAGTTGTTAAAGAATAATCTTTTTCCCACCAGGGGAAAACGCCGTACGTAATACGAAGTATGTTGGGTACCAGGTAAAAAATTGCTCCCTGTGACTGGCTTTCCTTGTTTAGCACAAGTTCTATTTCATTTCCCTGAGTTTTGATTTTACGGTTACTACTTTCGCGGATCAGGGTAGCAGTATACTTCAAACTGCCATTTACTTTTTTCCCACCGGCAGTAAAGCCAATAAAGCCTGAATATTTCTGTTCCTTGCTCTTCGTTATTTCAATTTCGAATTCACGATCATAGGAAAAAGAAGAGGGATGTTCCGGAAAATCGCCGTAACTATTATGCCATGCTTCCCAATCAACTGCCATTGGTGGAGCCCCCTCCACTATTCCCAACATGGTCCATGTATCTTTTATTTCAGGGCCGTAACTCAGTGTATCAGCTAAATCGAGCGAAACCAACTCTGATTGAGGGATGTAACGCCAAAAATCTGATTTGAATTTTCCTCCTCTGATATGCCCATCTTTATCGTTATAAAACATCCAAATCATTTGCTGAAACATCAACGGATCGTATACATTATTTTCATCTTTCATGCTTTCAAGCATACTGGTAAGGCCCAGGTTCATTCGGTTCCACTCATCAGGATGACGATCCTTGGCTTCAAGCAATATTTTTCCTTTAGATATTAAGGGATAATTATCATCATCCACGGCATAAGTTTCAAAATGAAAATCACCACGATCGCCATACCAGGTCAGACCATCCCAGTGCCCATCAACAAAGTGATTGTAAATAACCTGTATCCTGCTGTTGTCCTTTATATTGCCTTGTGCCTCCTGACGTTTGGCTCTCATTGAACCATGTATGGCCCTGAATGAAAATCCATAATCATCTGAACGATGCAAATGATGAATTTTATGAGGATTTTCAGGATCAAAGACCAGTACTCCACCGCCTTTGTTTTCTTTATAATCCTCACGTTCGTGTTCAGCAGAGTAGGAAAGCAAGAGACGCGGATTTCCATCATGGTGGGTAAACCAATTCATTTCTACAGGATGGTGCGAGCTCCTGTCCATAACATCTACCAGTCGGTATTCATCGAGCACAACAATTTGATCCTTTTCATTCATGATACATTTAGAAATAATAAGGTCGTTACCGTAAAGATCCAGCGGGTCGTTGTCATTAACATATGAATCGTGCGCCAAATAAAGAAAGTCACCAATAGTACAGGCGGC
>JAFGVJ010000041.1 GCA_016938055.1 Prolixibacteraceae bacterium | reverse complement strand
TCGGCCGGAGTAAGGTAGGCGATCAAAAAAAAAGGCAAAGCCCCAAAAAGCGCGATGAAAAGCCAACCAAGGGCCGCGATGATCAGCGCGTGCCGGTTAAGTGGTTCCTGATTCGATTTGATCCCTTTATAAAGCGAATAACCAAATAAAATGCAAATGAGGGAAGACAATAAAAATCCGGAGGCCGAAAAATACTCCCCGTATATCAATGAAACCATCAGTGGCAATGCCATTGAAAACCCAAGCAATACTAAAAGACCACCTATTTGCTTGAACATCATTTTGAAGGTATCAAGTTTTCTTTGTTTTGTTGGATTCATATTGAGAAGGATATTCAATTGAAAAATGATTTAACAAGTTTTGAATTATCCGGTAACGAGAAAATCAAGACCTTGTCATTGTCTTGAAGTTGCAAATCGCCATGAGCAAGATAACCTTGTCCGTTCCTGATGATGCCGCTGATAACAGCACCTTCGGGAAAGCCTAACTCACTGATTGGCCTTTTGCTTGCCTTTGAGTTTTTCTTTACGCTCAGTTCCAGAATTTCGGCATTGACCCCATACAAATGTGAGAAAGTAACGCTTTTATGGATTTTCCTGAATATAAAATTTGATGCAGCTAACTTCTTGTTGATCAAAGTATCAATCCCAAGGCGGTGAGAATAGTCGAACAAGCCGATGTTTTCAACAAGCGCGATGGTCTTTTTTACACCAAATTCTTTGGCAATCAGACAAGTGAAAATATTTGTTTCAGAGTTCCCGGTAACCGATATGATGGCATCGTAGTCGTATATTTTTTCGGTTTCCAGCAACTTGATGTCGGTTCCGTCGCCACAGACAATGTGTACCTGGGGGATGTTTTTAGCCAGGTAATTGCATTTTTCAAGGCTTTTATCAATCAGCTTGATGTTGTATTGTTCACTCAATTTTAGTGCGATGTATTTCCCGGTGCGACTACCACCAACCACCAACACATTTTTGATTTCATAATTCTGGTTCCCCGTGAATTGGAATACACAATCGGCATCAACGCGGGTTGTTACAAAATAGATGTGGTCACCTTTTTTAAAAATTGTGTCCCCTTTGGGAATGATGGTACCATTTCCCCTGCGAATTGCAGCAATGATGAAATTCTTTTCGGGAAAATCGCGGGTAGCCTCCCCCAGTGTTTTATTGATCAGGGGAGAGTTGTGGTCAATAAACATCCCTTTGATGTTCAACATTCCCTCATGAATGTCGAACGTTTCGGTTAATACAGGTGATTTAAGGATGTGCTTTATTTCCCTGCATGCAAGCGATTCGGGTGAGATTAAGTCATCGATCCCCAATTTCTTTAAATCGAGGGTCTTTTTATCAATCAGGTATTCCATGTTGTTGATTCGGGCAATGGTATATTTCGCGCCGAGTTTTTTTCCAATCAGGCAAGTTGTGATGTTCACCGATTCGTTTGAAGTTACCGCAATCAATAGGTCTGCATGGGCTATGCCTGCTTCGATTAACACCTTGTAACTTGTTGAGTCTCCCAAAATTGTAGCAATACCCAGCTCTTTTTCAACATGTTCGAGCTTGTCTTGCTGTGTATCAATAAGGGTAATATCCTGATATTCCTCTTCCAGTAATTTTGCAAGATAAAATCCAACTTCACCATCACCTGCTAAAATAATTTTCATCGCCTTGTGTGTTAATTTTCAATAATTGTTTTGATATAAACGGCCCTGAGTGTCTCCGGCATTAACTGAAGTTGTTGCTTTAAAGTTGTGGATTGCTCGGAGTTGGCAATAGCAAGAAAGTACTCATTCTCAATGGCATTTTTTTCGTACAAAGTACTTTTTGCATATAACAGGTTGATGATTTTGAAAGGCTCCATTCTCTTTTCATCATTTAGCTTTATGAGCTTTAGTGTATACGCTGCAAAGTGGCGGAGAACATCGTAATCGGAGTTTGTGCCTGTTGGTTTTGCAAAGCCGATGAATGCATCGGGAAACCATTGGCTTAAAGTTCTGTAAATCTTTGTTTCCATACTTAGAATGTTTTGACAAACATGCCAGGTACCAATTCTTGCACCAAAAAAAGGGTGTTATTCTATTGTGTTGAAATTGTGAGGAATATGTAAGGAAGATTATTGAATACGACGCACAACCATTTCAATTTGATATGGCAGGGTATAGTATTTTGCAATGGTTGGACTAATGAATGCTGTAATCGGACAATTTTCGGTACAAAGTGGTAATTGCAATGCCAAGCAGTTCGGCTGCTTTGGTTTTGTTTCCGTTGGTATAATTCAAAACTTTGCGGATATGGATTTTTTCTACTTCCGCAAGATCTAGATTTGAAATGCTCCTGTTGGTCGAAGCTTGGTTGAAGGTTCCCAAAACCTCGGCAGGCAGTAAATCGGGAGTGAGTTCGTGGCTGTTGGCCAGAATCACACTTCTCTCTATTACATTTCTGAGTTCTCTGATGTTCCCGTTCCAGGAGTAAAGCTTAAGTGCCTGGATAAAATCAACTGACATACCCATAAGCCGTTTATTGGCTTTCGAAGAAAACTGTTGCATGAAATGATTGGCGAAAAGCTCGATGTCGGAGATCCTATCACGCAAAGGTGGTAGCTTTATCTGGAATACTGAAATCCGGTAGTATAGGTCTTCTCTGAAATGCCCGGTTTCAATTTCGTGCAGTAAATTTCTGTTGGTGGCTCCAATAATACGGACATTCACTTTTGTTAATTTACTATCGCCCACTTTCAGAAATTCACCGGTTTCGATAACCCTGAGCAATTTTGCTTGTAAATCGGTTGCCAATTCTCCAATTTCGTCTAAAAAGATGGTCCCGTTGTTAGCCTCTTCAAATAGGCCCTTGTGATCTTTAATCGCTCCGGTATATGCTCCAGCTTTGTGACCAAACAATTCACTTTCGAGCAGTTCGTGGCTGAAAGCCGAACAGTTCAATGCAACAAAGTTTTTATGTTGCCGTTTGCTTGCCTGATGAATGGCTTTGGCAAAAACTTCTTTCCCGGTCCCGGTTTCGCCGGTTAGCAATACCGTTGTTTCGTTAATGGCTACTTTTCGTGCTAAATCAATAGCATCCAGAATCGGCTTTGAAGTGCCAATAATGCTGTTGAAAGAATATTTGTCACCAATTTGCTTCTCCAAATTTTGGATGCGTTTTGCCATTTCAGTTTTTTCAATGGCTTTGTAAAGAAGCGGGACTAACTTGTTGTTGTCGTCTCCTTTGGTGATATAATCAAAAGCACCGTTTTTAATAGCCTGTACACTATCTGGAATGTTACCATAAGCAGTTAAGAGGATGATTTCGGTTTGTGGGTATCTATATTTGATGTTTTTTGAAAGTTCAATACCATTCCCATCGGGTAACTTTACATCGCAAATAACCACATCAATATCGTACTGCTCCATTTTATTCAGGGCAGCGTCACAGTCTTCGGCCTGATGGACCTCGAATCCTTCGTAGCTGATAATTTTCCCCAATAAATTTCTCAGCTTTTCTTCATCGTCAATGATCAATACTTTTTTCAAAACAGCCTGAATTTGATTGAATAAAAATAGCATTAATTACTCAATCTGTTCCAGTGCCCCACCAGTTTAAATACCCAGGTACCCTGCACGGGAAGGTTTGCCGTACTCATTGCGGGCAGCTGAATGCATGGCATATCTCCCCTGAAGGAAGCTTCCTTCAATTAATCTAGAGAAATGAACCATTCATTTCTAAAAAAATACGGGAACCCGGTTCCACTGCATCCAACCATCAAATGCAAAACAAAAGAGAAATTGAAGCTTTTACAGGATATACCTTGATATCATTTTAAAATGAATATCTTTCAAGCATTATAATTTGTGAAATTTAACGCTAAACGAGAGATCAAAGATGAGGACACGCTTACGTTCGATAATGTTCAGGATATGGTATTTCTATGTTAACACCATTGATAAAGATGCAGATATATTGTTGATGAATTATGGTTACCACGATCCAAACGAAGAAATTGAACTGAAACCAGCATACGAAAGCAACCGTTATTCCATTCAACTTTATCATCGTTTGGCAAAAAGCATCGATTTGGTCGATCAATCACTGCTTGAAGTCGGATGTGGAAGAGGCGGGGGACTTGCTTATGTCACCGAACGTTTTTCAACAGCCTCTTCGTTAGGGATCGACCTTGACCAACGTGCCGTGAACTTTGGCAATCAGCAC
>JAFGVJ010000254.1 GCA_016938055.1 Prolixibacteraceae bacterium | reverse complement strand
GTGAGCAGTTCCAACTCAACTTTGCGTTACGCTTTTGGCGACAGTCCACTGGGACCCTGGAAAAGCGGAGGCGTTTTGGTCGATTCCCGGGCACCTGTGCTTAATCAGGATGGATCAGCCATCGAAACAAGTTACTCAGGGCACAATACCCATGGCAGCATTGAGCAGATCAACGGTCAATGGTATGTATTCTATCACAGGCCGCCCCGTGGTTTCGGCTTTGCACGTCAGCCCATGGTTGCACCCATCTCCATCAAATGGGACGAAAAACCTGTTGCCGAAGGAGGAAACCTGGTCATCAGGGCATATGATCCTTTTGCAAATGATCAGCTTTGGACAGCAAAAGACAGTCAAGGGAAAGAATACAAAGGAGCTGAAGTAACTTCCGAAGGCTTCCATTTCTATGGCCTCGATCCTTATCAATACTATTCGGCAGGATATGCCTGTTATCTTTCCGACACAAGGCTGCAGCAGGATTCGTGGGATATTTGGGATAACCATATGCCCATCACCAATGTCATGAATGGCCACATCATCGGTTACAAGTATTTTGGTTTTGGTGGGCTCCCAACCGACAAAAATGGTTTAAAAGCCTTTGAAGGAACCAAAAAGGGCAACAATACCGCCTTTCATCTTTATCTTACACCCAAAACCTCAAAGAGTTTCAAGGTGAATGTGTGGCTGGATGGGCCATGGGACAATGCCAGCTGGAAGGGTAAAAAGATTGGTGTGATCAGTGTGCCCGCGAATTCGACACAGGAAGCAACAACATACACCATCGATGTTTCAGCATTTGTGGATGGACTGGATCAAAAGCACGCGATTTACCTTGTGGCTGAAAGTGATGACAGCAGTCATCTTTTTGATCTGATGGGCCTTGGATTTAGCAATAAAAACAAGCAAATTGCACGACCAATTGTACCAACGATCAGTATTGCGGTGAATGGCAAGGCCATTGAGGTACCAGCTACTCCTGTCAGATCGACCAACGCCAACGGCATTGTAGCTTACGACCTCTATGAAGCAAAGATCTCACTGGGATCCGATACAAGCCAGATCCCGGTAGTCACAGCGTCGGCGAACAACCAGGCAGTGAAAGTCACTGTTGCTCAGGCCGAATCAACTTCGGGTACAGCCGTTGTGATGTGCGATTACAAAGGTGTTGTAAAAACCTATAAAGTTGTGTTTACTGAGTAAGCACGAAACGATGATGCCGCAGAGCTATTTTTATTGGCGGCGGTACAAAATGAATGAAAATAGGCACATTTTTTTATCACTAAACACATGCTATCATGAAGAAAATAAACCTATTCAGCTTGGTGCTGCTTTTCACAAGCAGTTTACTAACTGCAGCTCAACATCAGCTAAATAGTCCCGAAGGCAGTTTGCAGCTAAAAATGGAAGTGAACAATGGCATCCCCAGCTACTCGGTGAATTACAACAATAAAGTGTTGTTGCTCCCCTCACCGCTGGGCTTGCAAACCAATGTAGGTGATTTCACCAGCGATCTCACCCTGGCCGATCAGTTCACGCAATCCAGTGAAAATGTAAGCTACATGCTGCCCAACATCAAACAAAGCAAGGTAAGCAAAGCATACAACGAAGCGGTTTTCAGCTTTCTGAAAAACGACAAACCGGCATTCGATCTAATTGTCAGGCTTAGCAACAACGATGTGGCCTTTAGATACCTGGTTCATCCGCAGGGCGAAAGGAAAAGTTGTGTGGTTGAACAGGAAGCCACCGGTTTTGTGCTTCCCGAAGGCAGCACAAGCTTCTTAAGTCCGCAAATGCTGCCCATGACAGGTTTTGCCCGCACCGGTCCAAGTTACGAAACCCCTTACACCGCCGACGATGCCATGGGCAAAAACGGTTGGGGAGTAGGCTACATCTTCCCTGCCCTGTTCAGGGTCATTGACCGGGGTTGGGTATTGATTTCCGAAACAGGAGTCGACAGCCGATATTGTGGCAGTCGGCTCATTGGACACGAAAATGGTCGCTACTCCCTGGGCTTTCCACAGGAAGGTGAAAACAACGGTAACGGAACGGTATCGCCCGGTATCCCTTTACCGGGTTACACTCCCTGGAGAACCATCACAGTTGGTGACAACCTGAAACCCATTGTTGAAACCACAGTGGCATTCGACCATGTGGAACCCCTCTACGAAGCATCGCAAAAATATGAATACACCCGGGGAACCTGGAGCTGGATCATCAAAATGGACGGGAACACCATTTTCCCGGTTCAAAAAGAATACATCGATTTAAGTGCTGCCATGGGCTGGGAAACCGTGTTGGTCGATGCCCTATGGGACACACAGATTGGCCGTGATAAAATTGAAGAACTGGCCGCCTATGGCAAAACAAAAAATGTAGACCTGTTTTTATGGTACAACTCTAACGGTTACTGGAACGATGCCCCGCAGGGACCCCACGGACTGATGGACACGCCCATGGCCCGCAGAAAAGAAATGGCCTGGATGAAAAGTATCGGAATCAGGGGAATCAAAGTCGACTTTTTTGGAGGCGATAAACAGGTAACCATGAAATTGTACGAAGACATCCTCTACGATGCCAACGATTTTGGTCTGTTGGTGGTTTTCCATGGTTGTACCCTTCCCCGTGGTTGGGAACGCATGTTTCCCAATTACGGCTCGAGCGAAGCAGTGCTGGCCAGCGAAATGCTCCATTTCTCCCAGGAAAGGTGCAACACCGAGGCTTTTCATGCCAGCATGCACCCCTTCGTCCGCAACACGGTGGGCAGCATGGACTTTGGCGGCAGTGTGCTGAACAAGTTCTGGAATGGCAACAACACCCCCGGCAGGGGAACCAAACGCCTCACTTCCGATGTATTTCAACTGGCTATTGCCGTGCTGTTCCAAAGTCCGGTTCAACACTTTGCCCTGGCTCCCAACAACCTGACCGACGCCCCTGCCTGGGCCATCAATTTTATGAAAGCAGTTCCCACAACCTGGGACGAAATCAGATACATTGACGGATACCCGGGTAAATACGTGGTAATGGCCCGTCGGAAAGACAAGCAATGGTACCTGGCAGCTGTCAATGCACAAAAAGAAACCCTTACGCTCAAGGTTTCGGTGGATATGTTCAATGCAGGTGAACAAGTTGTTGTATACAGCGACGATGCACAATTGAATGGCTCAGTTAAATCCATCAACATAAATGATGCACAGCAACTGGAACTGAACATACCTTCCAATGGTGGAGTGTTGATTACCCGACTTGCTGAATAATTTAAAACTTGGCTGATGAGCATACAGGCAATCCTTCTTTTTATCTTATTACTATTCCCTCATTTTTTAATGGCACAAAACCTGCCTGTAGTAATCGAAGCAGAATCAGGAGCATTGGGCTCCGATTATGAAATGATTGATGAGGGGGACCTCCGTTTTGTTCGCCCTAAAAGCGATTTAGCAAACGGTTCGTACCCTGGAAACGATTCAAAAGTTATCACTTTCTCGCTTCCTTTTACCGAAACAGGCACTTACCATGTATATGCCCGCATCAGGGTTGGTGAAGGCTCATACAACGATGACAGTTTTTACCTGGGTAAAACATTCGGTTCCATCTCTGCGACCAGCAGCGATGGCTGGCACCTGGTGAACGGCCTTGTTCCCGTTGGACATAACAGTCCCGACGAAGTGGTCACCGGTGCCGGAAATGTAGGGGTTTCGGCCTGGAAATGGGTCAACATTTCGGCCTTTCTCAATGCCGACAATCCGGCAAGCTTTTCGGTAGAAAACACCAATGAGGACCTGTTGTTCTGCATTGGTGCCCGTGAGAATGGCCTCGACATCGACAAAATTGCCTTCGGAAAATCCCATCTCTATTTTACTGTCGAAAACCTCGACAAAGTGGAAGCCGGAATGACCGAACTCCCTGATGAAAACGGTTCTACCGAACTGGCTTACAAGCAGGTCAAGACCTTTATCAACCCCATCATGCCCGGTGATCATCCCGACATGACACTTTTGAAGGACGGCGATGATTTCTATGCCTGCGGTTCCAATTTTCATTTTCTGCCCTACCTGCCCATCCTCCACTCCACCGATTTGGTTCACTGGGAAGAAATTTGCAGGGTAATTCCCGCCAACGAAAGCAACTTCATCAACGATGCGCCGCAAGCCGGAACCTGGGCCGGAGTGATTACCCGTTTCTATGACTCCTACTGGATTTATTTCTCCAACACTGCCGGTGGCGGTCAATACTTTGCCAAAGCCAGTCATCCGGCCGGCCCCTGGTCGAAACCGGTAAAAGTGAATACCACAACAAATGATGGCCTGGGTTACGACAATTCGGTGTTTGTTGATGACGACGGAACACCTTACATGCTCATCAAACCCGGCCAGTACGTAAACCGTATCCAGGAAATCGGGCGCGATGGTCACATGACCGGTAAAATACTGAAGCTTGACTGGGTAAATGCCGATGGCAAATACAGCTGGGCCGAGGGTCCGGTGATGTGCAAACGCGATGGCTGGTACTACTATTTCATTGCCGGTCACGTGTATGGCGGCCAGTATGTGCTGCGTTCCAGAACCCTTACCGACGATCCTTCGAGCTGGGAAGCTTTGGGAAATTTCTTTGAAAATGTAAGCGATCCGGCTGTGACCTTCCGTTCGCCCAATCACATTGCCCAGCCCTTTCAACTCGACGATGGCACCTGGTGGACCATTTCGCACAGTTACGAAGCACTGGGGGGCAATAACTGGAATGGTCAGGGACGTCAGGGAATGCTGCACCAGGTAAGCTGGGATGCCAATGGCAAACCTACGGGGAAAGCTCCGAGCACCACCCCACAAATAAAACCTGATTTGCCAAAATCAGGAATCCCCTGGAAAACACCCCGCAGCGATCATTTCGACCAGGAAGCCATCGAACTTTCGTGGCATTTCATGAACCGAAAAGCTGCTGCAAACTATACACTTGCTGAAAAACCCGGGTGGATCACCCTTGATACGGGAAGCGAAAAAACCCATATCCTGCACAAGGAAAGCAGGCATCACTACGCCATTGTCACAAAAATGAATGTCGATGCAGTTACTGCCGGACAGGAAGCGGGCATTTATTTGAGCAACGGGAACGAATCGGTCACTGTCGAATTGTACAGTGGCTTTGACCAGGAGAAAATATTGGGCTTCCGTTTTGGCAAGCTGAAATATACCACCACCAACCTTCCGGGCAACGAACTATGGCTTAAAGTAGAACGTACCGACCACCTCATCAGTGGATACTACAGTCCCAACGGTATTCTTTGGACGCAGCTTGGTGAAGCCATCAACGTATCTGATCTCGACAAGGCCCAGGAGAATTACAACTGGTGGGTGGGAACCAGCAATGGTTTGTATGCTGCCAAAGTCAAAGCCCACTTCGATCATTATGCCTACAGGGATGGCTTTTCCCTGCTACCGGCAGTGGCTTATAACAACTATTTCGGACTCGAAAGTATCGGTTCTGGCAGTAACAGAACACTGACCAACAGTACTTCAAAAGGCGGCTGGCTGATGTTGGCCGGAGTCGATCTGGGAAAAGCTGCCAGAGTGCCGGTGAAAGTTGAAGCCGAAATTCTGGCCAATGCTTCCGGAACATTGGAAATATGGATCGACGACCTTGAAAACGATGGCCAAATGATTGCCGAAATTGCTGTAACACCTGCCGATGGCAAATTGGCTGCCTACAACGCCAATGTGGACAAAGTTTCGGGCCAACACGATGTGTACCTTCGCTGGCGAGCTGACGCAAAAGCCTTCAACCTGAAAAGCATCCGGTTTTTGGCCGATGATTCGTTTTATACCCACACCGAAAAGATGAAAGAACGAAGTGATTGGAAGGTCTATCCCAATCCTTTTCAGCATACCTTTACACTCGCAACGCAGCAGCTGCATGTGCCTTACACTATTTATACAATTGATGGACGCATGGCGGAAGCAGGAACGGTGCAAAACATGCATCAGCAAATTGGCGAAAACCTGCAGCCCGGCCTCTATTTATTCAAGTTGAACAACAAAGTCATACCCATAAACAAAATCAAATGATCAGAAAAACATTCATCGTATTTTTTCTTTTTCTTGGAATGATGCTACCGGGTTTGGACGGGCAGCTGGCTGCTCAGGACGTGGAAATTGACTTCAGCCAGCACCAACAAATCATTCGCGGTTTTGGTGGCATCCACATCAATTCCTGGACCGGTCAGCAATTGAATGCCGACATGCAGGAAAAAGCCTTCGACAACGATCCCGGTGAAATGGGACTGAGCATATTCCGACTAAGGATTGATCCCTCGAGCAATAACTGGACCTCGGAATTACCCATTGCTCAATATGCACGCAGCAAAGGCGCCCTGGTGTTTGCTTCACCCTGGAACCCGCCTTCGCACATGCGTGCAGTGCTGGAGTCAACCAACGAATACACCGATTATGTGTTGCTGCCGGAATATTACGATGATTATGCTGCTCACCTGAACAGCTACATCGATTTCATGGAAGCCAACGGGGTTCCCTTGTACGCCGTTTCGATTCAGAATGAACCCGACTGGCACGACTGGACCCGATGGACTCCCGCGCAGATGATCACTTTTTTGAAGAACAACGCACCCGATATCAAGGGAAGGGTCATTGCCCCCGAATCGTTGGGCTATGTAAGAAATACCATCGACCCCTTGCTGAAAGACTCGGCAGCCAACGCGCAGATCGACATCCTGGGTACCCACCTTTACGGAACCCCGAAAGCCAACTTCTATTACCCGCTGGCTTACGAGAAGCAAAAGGAAATATGGATGACCGAACACCTTACCGGCAGCAATAGTCCCGATGACAATACCTGGGAACTGGCCCTGGAACTGGCCGACGAAATCAATACCTGCATGGATGCCGGTATGAGCGCCTATGTTTATTGGTACATCCGCCGTTTTTACGGTTTGATGAACGAAAGCGGAAACATTACCGATAAAGGTTATGTGTTGTCGCAGTTTTCAAAATTCATCCGCCCGGGCGCATACCGGGTTGCAGGCAATTTCAAACCCACATCGGGCGTCTCGGCAACGGCCTTTCAAAACGATTCCAGCGTGGTGCTGGTGCTGGTGAACAACAACAAAGTGCCCGTTACCCTCTATTTTTCCCTGCAAAACTTAAGTGTTCAGGCTGAAAAAATGACCCGTTTCACCACTTCGGCCAGCAAAAAAATGGTGAACGATGGTTCCCTTGATTTGAACAATGGAACCTTTACGGTAAGCATCGATGCCATGAGCATTACCACCTTCACCACCGATCCTTCGCAGGGAGGCCGCTATGGAAATCAGGCGCCAACAGCCTCGGCAGGTGGTGACCGCCAAATTGAGGAAACAAGCGGTTCAGCGGTACAACTCACTTTGGACGGACAGGAAAGTACCGATCCTGACGGTGAAATTGTCAAGTATTCCTGGGCCGAAAATGGCTTGCAAATCTCAACGCTTCCCGCGTTAGCGTTGGAACTGACTACAGGTACCTATGCTTATGTGCTCACCGTGACCGACAACGACGGAGCAACAGATTCCGACACCATTAACATCACCATTTATAACGATAACTCCGCCGAATTGTGGCTGGAAGCCGAATGCACCACTGTTGGGAGTAACTGGGACAATCCCGATGATGAAACGGCTTCAAACGGACAATTCCTGACGGTGAAAACAGGCATTCAGTCCACGGCTGGTCCCTCGGCCGATGAGGCCGATCACCTGGTGTATCATTTTCATGTGAACGAAAGTGGCAACTTCAAAGTGTGGGGTCGAGTGAAAGCCCCCTCGTACGATGATGATTCATTCTGGATAAAAGTAAACAATGGCGAATGGACCAACTGGAACGGTTTGGCGGTCAAAACCAACTGGGAATGGATGGCCGTTTTCAATGGCTCGGCCGAGAATCATGTCATTTATCCCCTCGATACCGGCTGGCATACCCTCTCGCTTTGTTTCCGCGAAGATGGGGCAGCCATCGACAAGTTTTACCTCACCAATACGGGGAACCAACCAGATGGCTTGGGAGCCGATGCCAGCAATTGCGCCGAAGAACCCAACCGGGTTGATCAACTTGACAACAATGCTGAGGTGTTGATTTACCCCAATCCGGTGAAAACAGGCTTCAGGCTCGAAAGCAGCTTTGCCTTCAGCACCATCAGGGTGTTTGACCAAAGCGGACGCAAGGTTTTGGAACGATCTTATCCGGAAACCAGCACTGCCGACGACCTGCAATTCAATGAAAAACAGGGTATTTACCTGATACAACTACTTGGAAACAAGCAAATGGCCGTCAAAAAATTCAGGGTAGAGTAAGTGTCTGACAAACAGGAATCGTGTCCGTAATTGGAAACATCGTACCCAAAATCAGAAAGAAACCCCTGATTTTGGGTTTATTTTTACCTGCATTAAATCAAAATAAATGACAATTTTGCTGAAAATAATTTGAATGCCCATCAAACCATTCAACAATGTGCCAGTCTAAAAGCAGTTGAAGCAAAATACTAACAACTCTATAAAATCATGATGAAAAGAATTTTACCCGAAAATTGGAACAGTCACCAGCAAAAACTGTTCGCCTTCCTCAAATCCTCCAAACTGATGTTCCTGATCATGGGCATCGCTTCCACCCTTTGGTTTCTGATCAGGGTAGTTCCCAAACCCCAGCGTGCCGGTTATCCTTGTATGCGTGCAGCAGCCCCTATCATGTCGGGCTTCGTGTTGTACCTGCTTTCGCTGGGTGGTATGACCCTGCTATTCAAAAAAGCCGTCACCCGTTTCAAACGGGCCAAATACCTTTCGGGGGCTTTTGCCCTGACCCTGAGCCTGCTGCTTTTGGTCGTATTCAACTGGCAATATACCCAAACCGTTTATGCCAAAACCGTTGGCTTTACCCGCGGTGTATTGCCCGATGGTGCCAACAATCCCATGGGTGAAGGCGTGGGTATTTTCCCGGGTCGTGTTACCTGGGCCTGGGATGCCGATGCTACCGATAAAAGCTGTACCAATACGCTCACCGACGCCTTTTACATGCCACAAAACAACGATCAGTTCGTGATCAATACCATGATGGACAATTCCATCATCAACCTGGGAGGAAAGGCTACGGTCAAAGATTCGTGGGATGCCATTTTCAAACATTTCAACGAGCGTAAGAGCGGAACTGCCAATGGATATCAAGACGGAGAAACCATCTTCATCAAGGTGAACAACGGACAAGCCGGATGGGCCATCAATACGAAAGACCTTTCGGAAACAGGTATTACCTCACCGGCTACCAAAAAAAGAAACTCGGTGATGTCGGGAACAACGCCCGCAACCGTGCTCGCTTTGATCCGCCAGTTGGTGGACGAATGCGGTGTTCCGCAAAACATGATCCTGGTGGGCGAACCCATGACCCACGTTTACAAAAGCATGTACGACGTGATCAATGCCGAATACCCCGATGTAATTGTGCTGGATAAAGATGGCTATACCCAACTGGGCCGAACCAAATCAAAAGGCTGGACCGGCCAGGTCATCAAATATTCCGATCAGGGCGACGAAATGCCCGATGCCATCAGCGACAACCTGATGATTGAGATGTATGAAGCCGATTACATGATCAATGCTGCTGCCCTAAAAGCCCATGCCCGTAACGGGGTCTCGCTCAATGCGAAATTGCATTTCGGTTCACACGGCGACCATCCCGGCTATGGTTACGGTTCGTTCCACCTGCACGACGGGTTGATCAGCACCGTCGACAACGATGTACTGACCACCGGTGTGCGTGGCGATTACAGTATGTACCGCGTATTGCTCGACCTGATGGGCCACGAAAAAATTGGACGCAATACCATACTTTTCATGGTCGATGGTTTGTGGGGCGGCGTTGAAGCCACCGACGTACCAGTGCACTGGAACATGCCTCCCTTCAACGGCGATTTTCCAAATTCCATCTTTTTGTCACTCGACCCGGTAGCCATCGAATCGGTTTGTATCGATTTTTTACGTGCCGAAGCTGATGAAAACACCTATTTCAGCGATCGTCCCTTCTTCCCAGGTGTGGACGATTACCTGCACCAGGCTGCCGATAAAAGCAACTGGCCTTCAGGCATCAGTTACGATCCCGAAGGCGATGGTACCGAAATTCCTGTACTGGGTGTTCACGAACACTGGAACAACCCAGCTGATATGCAATATTCCAGAAACCTTGGCCTCGACAAAGGAATTGAACTGTTCAAAATCAGCGGAAGCACCGGCAAGGAAAGTATCGCCGCCAAAAACCTTTCACTGAAATTGTACCCCAACCCATCGAGCGATTTCAGCACCTTATCATACAAACTCGAAAAGGCAGCCAGAGTGTCCGTCACACTGACCAGCGTCAATGGGAAAAGCTATCCGATAGTGCTGAATCAGCAACAAAATGCCGGCAATCAGCAGCTGAACATACCGCTCAACGGACTAAGCAAAGGTCTGTACATTTGTCATTTAAGCATGGAAACCAACAGTGCCTATGCTAGCCAAACAATGAAATTGATTGTACAATAAATGAATCCCGAAACATGATGATAACCCTCAATAAAAAAACAAAAACACTTCAATTGCTTTTGCTCCTACTTCCGGGCATCATGCTGTGGTCCTGCGACAAAGACGACGATTTGGAGAACGTGGTTGAAAGCATCACTTCTAAAGTAAATGCTTTGGCCATCGACAACAACAATACCCTTTGGGTTGGAACCGATGCCGGCCTCTATAAAACTGTAGCAACCGGTTATCTGCCCGTAACCCTGCCGGTAAACGATACCATCCTGGCCCTGCATTACAACAAAAGCGACAAGCGTATGTGGATTGGTACCAATGCCGGTTTATTGAAAGCTGATGTTTCGTCCAAAGAAATTGAAGTTGAAACAGTGGCTGTGAACCAACTGGCCAACCCCCGGGTACAAACCTTTTATTTCGATGCTTCCGATAAAAAATGGATTGGCTCGGCCAAAGGTGTTACGCTGAACAAAGCCACACTTTGGAAAAAGGAAAACTTCAGGGTCAACGCCAAAGGTGACTTTTTCAAAGCCACCTTCGAGAATTTCCCGGTGAATGCCATTACCAGTACCGGAACCGATTACTACGTGGCCACCAGTGGTGCCAAATTGTATCGGGCTTTCGACTACAACGAAAGTGTTGATGCGTTTTCGGGGGCTACCCAGTGGGATTTTCCCTACAACGGTTTCGCCATTACCGACACCATGTTCGTGGTAACCATCGATCAGGAAGGTAAAAAGTGGATGGGCGGCAAGGAAGGCATTCAGGTTCATGTGGGCGACGATCCCAAGGACATGGGCGCTTTCACCTATTATTACGATGAACTGCCCGATCCGTATGTCTTGGCCATTCAACAAGCTCCCAACAAGGAAATCTGGGTGGGAACCCGGAAAGGGCTGGCTGTTTTCGATGGCACCAACTGGGAAACCATCACCACTGGCCTGCCCGATTTGTACATCACGGCCATTGCCATCGACAAGGATGGGATTGCCTGGATCGGAACTGCCAAAGGGCTCGTAAGCCTCAATTGATAAAGGTACTGCACAAACATCATAAACTCCCCGAATCTGTTTTCCGGGGAGTTTTTTATTGATAAATTGCAAGCACCAAAAAAAGGTTTTATTTCGGCCTGCATGGAGGAAAACATCATCCTTCAATAGGCCGTCACCATTGATGATCAAAAAAAAGACGCAAATGAAAAACAGGATTTTTTCCATTGGAACAAGCATCGTGCTATTCATTTTCGGCATGCAAAGTTTGCAAGCCGAAAGCAACAAACAACACAAACTTTGGTACCTGCAACCCGCCAGCGTGTGGAACGAAGCCCTGCCCGTGGGCAATGGTCGGCTGGGCGCCATGGTCTATGGCGATCCTGCACTGGAAAAAATCCAACTGAACGAAGAAAGCTTCTGGTCGGGCGGCCCTTCGCGGAACGACAATCCCGCTGCTTTAGACGCCCTGCCGCAAGTTCGTCAACTGATTTTCGACGGAAAATACCACGATGTCGAAAAGCTCATCAACGAAAAAATGCTGAGCCCGCTGCATGGATCCATGTACCAAAGCATCGGTCATTTAAAACTGAATTTCCCCGGTCATGAACAGTTCAGCCAATACCATCGGGAGCTTGACCTCGAACAAGCACTTTTCAGCACCCGCTACACGGTGAATGGCACCACCTTTCACCGCG
>JAFGVJ010000253.1 GCA_016938055.1 Prolixibacteraceae bacterium | reverse complement strand
CGGATAAAGTATTGTAGAACAAACATTAAGAGTTAAACCTATTCCGCGTAGCGGATATGCTATGATATTTGTCGGTTAGTAGTGATTAAAATTATAATTTCCGGTTCACATCGCGGGTAAAGCCTTGTGCAGTTGGCATGATCAAAATGTCATCGATGTTCACATGGGCTGGTCGGCTGGCCATAAACAATATGGTTTCTGCAATATCTTCGGCAAACAAGGGGGTTAAGCCCTTGTAAACATTGGCTGCTTTATCTTCATCGCCATGAAAACGAACGATGGAAAACTCAGTTTCGACCATACCGGGACTGATGCTCCCCACACGGATATTTTTTCGCAGAAAATCGAGCCGCATACTTTTGGTGATGGCATCCACCGCAAATTTTGTCGCGCAATAAACCGCACCATTGGCATAGGCCTCTTTTCCGGCAATGGAAGAAACGTTGATGATGTGGCCCTGGCCATTTTCGATCATCAGCTTGGCTACCTTTTTACTGATGTAGAGCAAACCTTTTACATTGGTGTCGATCATTCGGTTCCAGTCGTCGTAACTGCCTTCATCAAGGGGTTCAAAGCCTGCCGAAAGACCGGCATTGTTCACCAGCAGAGAGATCTTTTTCCAATCATCGGGCAATTCATCGATGGCTTTTTCAACCTGTTCGGCTTCCCGTATATCAAAATGAAGGGAATAAACTTCGGCACCAGTTGCTTTCATGATACTTTCTTCCAGATTTTCCAGAAGATGGTTCCTGCGGCCTGTGATAATCACATTGTAATCGTTGGCAGCCAGTAATCTGGCGGTGGCCATACCAATGCCCGAAGTTGCTCCGGTAATCAATGCAATTGCTTTCATGATGGATATTTTTATTTTTTACGAAGATACCATTAATTCTCAAAAGCTGTCAGGAGTTCATTTATCATCTTTTCCTTCATGGATTTCCGATGCTTTGGTTAAATTTGTGACGATTCAAAATAATAGACTATGGAACAGGAAGAAATCCTTGAATTCGACAGCAGTCAAATCCCTGAACCCGAAAGCATCAGTGATGTGATTTACCAATTGATGGTCAACCCAAATTTATCGCCCATCAATTATTTTAATGATTTTAGCGATACTTTGCCCGATCCCAAACGGATGGACAACGATGCATCGGCCGAAACCGGTATCATTGAACTGAACGATGGCAGTAAACTGGTGGCCATGTCGACCCATGCTTTGCACCATCATCTGGAACAGGATCCCAAAAAAGCAGCCGAAATACTGGTGACCCGAGCTGTTCGTAAGATGGTATGCTTTGGGGCTGAACCCATAGCGCTCACAGCAATGGTTTATCACATCAATTACAGTGACCCGAATGGGAATTATATTGCTTCAGGGGCAAAAGCAGGACTTGAAAATGCGGCACAAGCCTTTGGTTTGAAAATTGCCGATCGCAAAATCCGCTTCGACAATTTCGATGCCCACGATTCGCAGTCGCCTACATTGATTGTTAGTCTTTTGGGAACCATGAAAAAGAATGATCAGGATGAAGTAGTGACCATTACACCCAGTTTCAAAAACAAGGGGAACAATATTTTTCTATTGGGACGTACTTCCGACGACATCTGTACTTCGGACTATCTTGAGTTTTATCATGGCATATCCAATTCACCCCTTCCGGAATTCGATCTCGACTTTGAAATTCGTTTACTCGAATCGGTCAAGCAATTGATCAGCAAAAATATGATCCAAAGTGCCAGCCCTGTCGGTAAAGGTGGCCTTTTCTTCTCCCTTTTGAGAGCAGGTTGGGTCAATGAGCTTGGTTTCGATATCACCACTGCAGCTGAAAACCGCATCGACGCTTTCCTGTTTGGTGAATCGATGGGCAGAATTATTCTGGGGGTTGATCCGGCACTGGAAGATGAATTTGTTGATTTCATGTTTGAACAAAAGATTCCTTTTTTTACGTTGGGTCATGTCACCAAGGGTGAAATCAGGATCGATGATGAATCATTCGGTTACATCGATAAAATGTCGGAATCCATTTAACCCTGAGCAGCATTGGTAACACCGTATCACAATCCCAACGATAAAAAGAACGAAGTGAGGGCAATGTTCAACAACATTGCCCCTCGTTACGATTTTCTGAACCATTTCCTTTCCATGGGGATTGATATCCTCTGGCGTAAGCGTTTGATCCGTGAGTTGCGTCAATATGCTCCGGCTTTGATCCTCGATATGGCTACCGGTACCGGCGATTTGGCCATGATGGCAGCACGGGCTATGCCTTCAGCAAGGATCACGGGAATTGATTTATCGTCGGAGATGATAGCAGTAGGTGTTCAAAAATCTATCCGGCAGCAGTTGGACCAGCAAGTGACTTACGAAGTTGGCGATGCTGAGGACATCCACCATGCTGATGAAACATTCGATGCAGCCATGGTTGCCTTTGGGGTTCGCAATTTTGCAGATCTTTCTTTGGGCCTGCGTGAAATTGGCAGGGTTCTCAAACCTGGTCAACCCCTGCTGGTATTGGAATTTTCGCAGCCTGGCAGCTTCCCCATGAAGCAATTGTACCATTTTTATTCATTCAGCTTATTGCCCCTCATTGGGAAGTTGGTATCAAAAGATCCCCGTGCCTATACCTATCTGCCCGAATCGATCAGGGTTTTCCCCAGTGGCCATGACTTTATCAAAGTGATGGAAAACTGTGGTTTTACCAATTGTCGTCAGATTCCGCTCAGTGCCCGTATCGCAAGCATTTACATCGGTCACCGAAAATCCATGCCACAGCAATAATTTCGTCTGATTTCAGTTATGTATTAAAAATGTTTATGGTGAGAAAGAGTTTAATCATTTTCCTGCTGCTTTTTGGAAGTCTTTTGGCAAAGGCTCAAATGTGGGGCATTCCTAACCTGACAACTTTCGACGACCGGAGAATCCATTTTGGTTTTACGCTTGGCTTGAATGTCCTTGATTTAGGCATTCAGCATTACCATACCCTGGATGAGAATCCCTCATTCGATGCTGAAGCCCTGGGCGAAATTTATCCCATTTACCTGCAGGAGATTGATTCTGTAGGGCGCCAGGTAAGGGCCGACATTGCCTCTCTGACTCCCGGCTTTACCGTAGGCATTGTTTCCAACCTGCGATTGACTGAAAACCTCGACTTGCGTTTTGTACCCGGTCTCTCGTTTGGAAACCGGGAGTTGGAATACAACGTCCCGCTGCACGATATGAACAACGCCGGGAATAGTGAGGCATACTCCCTGCGTGCAACCTACATCGACTTTCCTTTCTACCTTAAGTATAAATCGAAACGGATTGTGAATCAAAGACCCTACATGTTGGGAGGCTTGGCCGCTCGTGTGGATATTTCAAAATCGGCAGTCGAAGAGTTGGTGAGGCTCCGGAAAATGAGTTTTTATGTCGAAGCAGGCATGGGTTGGGACATGTATCTTCAGTTTTTCAGACTTTCAACAGAATTAAAATATAGTTTCGGTTTGGGAAACAATCTGACTGCACCCCCGGAATTTCCTCAACCCGGATATTTCAACCAGGCTTTCAAGAGGGTTTCGGCCCACATGCTGACCCTGAGTTTTCATTTCGAATAAGCTGAACCTTCTTCGGCAGGAAATGTTTTACTCCAAAGATTGACCCTTTGATCAAGCAAATCAATATCAGTATATCGCCCAAGGCAGCCAGTGACCTGGAAATCTGTAAGCTCGAAGCAGCCCGGATCTTGCAGGTGCAGCCTGAAGATATTGCTCATATCAACATCATCAGGCGTTCGGTCGATGCCCGTGGACGAAGTGTTCGAATGAACCTGGGCCTTGATGTTTTCATGGGTGAGTTTCCAACTGCCGCCAACACCATTCGTTTTGACTATCCTTCGGTTCAACACCGGCCCGAAATCATCATTGTGGGTGCTGGTCCGGCCGGTTTGTTTGCGGCACTTCGCTTGATTGAACTGGGTTTGAAGCCTGTTATTGTTGAAAGGGGGAAAGATGTTTCGGCCCGGAAATACGATATCGGAGCCATTCACCGCAACGAAGGAGTCAACCCGGATTCCAATTATGGTTTTGGCGAAGGTGGTGCCGGAACTTTCTCCGACGGAAAATTGTATACCCGCTCGAAAAAGCGGGGCAATACCCGGAAAATTATTGAAGTGCTTTATTTTCATGGTGCTCAGGAAGATATTCTGATTGATGCTCATCCGCACATCGGGACCAACGTTTTGCCCCGGGTGATCAAACGCATCCGCCAAACCATCCTCGATGCGGGGGGTGAAATTCATTTTAACAGCAGGGTGACAGGCTTCCTCTTCGATGGAGAAGTCATCAATGGTGTTCAGGTGAAGCAGGGTGAGACTTATCGTGGAAAAGCGGTCATCCTTGCCACCGGGCACTCGGCGCGCGATATATACAAGCTGTTACGAAACCAGGGCATTCATCTCGAGGCCAAAAATTTCGCAGTTGGGGTGCGCATTGAGCATCCGCAGCAATTGATTGATTCCATCCAGTACCATCGTCCAGACCGTGGACAGTTTCTTCCTGCTGCTGCCTATAATTTTACTGAGCAGATCAACAAAAGGGGAGTCTATTCATTTTGCATGTGTCCGGGAGGAGTGATTGTCCCGGCTGCAACCAGTAACGATGAGCTGGTGGTGAACGGAATGTCGCCTTCCCAGCGGAATGGCCGTTTTGCCAATTCGGGTATGGTGGTAGAAGTGAGGGACGAAGATCTCAGACAGTATGCCCGACATCGCGAAATGGCCGGCTTGCAATTTCAGGAGGACATTGAAAAGAAATGTTTCAAAATGGCGGGAGAATCACAGTTTGCCCCGGCACAACGTCTCACTGATTTCCTGGAGAAACGGACATCGGCTTCTTTGCCCGAAACTTCCTATCATCCGGGGATCATTTCATCCGATTTGCATCATTGGTTACCACCCTTTGTGAAGGAAAGCCTCTTGGCCGGTTTTCAACAAATGGGTCGAAAAGCCAAGGGTTTTATCAGCAGTGAAGCGACCTTGCTGGCGATTGAATCACGGACTTCATCTCCTGTAAGGATTCCGCGCAACAGCGAGACCTTTGAACATGTAAAGGTAAAAGGGCTGTTTCCGTGCGGCGAAGGGGCCGGTTATGCCGGGGGCATTGTTTCGTCGGCGGTTGATGGTGAATTGTGTGCCGAAAAGGTGTATGAAAAAATTAGCGGGCATTCCGCCGAAACTCCGAACAGATGATGGCAGCTGCCATGGAAACGTTCAGGGATTCTACGTTTTGCTGTCCTGCAGCGAAATTGGGAATGTACAGTTTTTGATCAATTTGACGGGCAACAATCGTTGAAATGCCATTCCCTTCATTGCCCAGCACAACAATTCCGTGGCGAAGCCCTTTCTGCGTATAGATGTTTTGACCATCCAGAAAAGTGCCGTAAACCGGGCAGTTTCTTTTTCTGGCTTCTTCCAGAAAAGTAGCGAGTTCAGTATAAACCAGCGCAACATGGGCAATGGCTCCCATCGATGACTGAATCACCTTGGGGTTGAAACAATCGGCGCTGTGGAGGGAACAAACCACTTGCCTGATGCCAAACCAGGAAGCCAGGCGGATGATAGTTCCCAGATTGCCGGGGTCCTGAATGTCATCGAGTGCCAAGATCAATTCATTTTCAAGTTTTAAAGTTTCGATAGAGGTATTAGGCTGGGTACAAACCGCCAGCACCTCCCGGGGTGTGGTCAGTGTACTGATTTTTCGGATCTCGTTAGGTTCAGCTTCCAGCATTTCACAATCGATGGATGAGAACTTGTCCAGCAAAGCGGGTGTTCCAACCAGGGTTTGAATGTTGAAATTGGCTTCGTGAAGCTGACGGATGATTTTTTCACCTTCAGCAATAAAAAGATGTTGCGCATCGCGGTGTTTCTTTTTTGCCAGAGACTGCAATTGTTTGATCCGGTTTTTACTGATTCTTTGCGCCATGGTCAAATAAATGATTCGCTCTTTCGTTCTTGAACAACAAACTGAAAGGATTCGATGAAAGTACATTTTTTTTCAACAAGGGCTTTCATGCAGGCTTTCAATTTTCATTATAATTATCAAGCGCTGCGTTCGATGGGGTATAGGGTAAATGATTATTTTTGCTGATGGTGTACCAATTCAAACATATCAAGCTTTCTGCCCTAACAGCAATGCTATTGTTGTTACTAACGGGATGTATCTCTACCCGGTACGTCCCCGACGATCGTTATTTGTTGAGCGACATCGACATCGAAATGAAAAATGATCAGATCGACCGGAATGAACTTCAGACCCATATGCGACAGAAAGAAAATCTCCGGATACTGAGGGTTTTGAAAATGCACCTTTTTCTTTACAATCTCTCTTCAAAAAAACGTACCGAAGGCTGGTTGAAAAACATTGGCGAGCCTCCGGTGCTTTACGATAGGGGACTCAAAGATAAAACGAGTCAACAATTGCAGCAATATCTTTACAACAAAGGTTATTATCGGGCAGCAGTGAGCGATACGGTTATCGTTAACAATAAGAAGGCTAAGGTCATTTACCGGATTGAAACGGGGGAGCCTTACTTGATTTCGAGTTTCACTACACAGTACAAGGATTCCAGGATCGCTTCCATATTGGATGCCAACAAGGATGAGTCACTGATCAGTGAAGGGGAAGTTTTTGATGTTTATCAGCTGGAAAAGGAAAGGATCAGAATTACTGGCATCCTAAAGAATGAAGGTTTTTTCAAGTTTGCAGAAGAATTTATCCACTTTCAGATTGATACCAATTACCTGACGTATGGGGCAAACATCGAAATGATCATTGAAAACCCCGGGGCCAAAACCGAACAAGGGAATCCTTCACAATACCACAAAAAGTACAGGGTTGCCGATTATGAAATTTTCATCGAGAAACAACCCGTAAAAGATTCCTCCGAAAGAGACACTGCCTTTCAGGCCAGTTCTCCCGGGTTTACGTTCAGACATACCGGTGAAATGCCCCTGCGTAAAGGCCTTTTCTTTAAAGCAGTAGAAATCAAACCGGGTGGAATGTATTCAAAACGGGGGGAGGACAAAACTTACAACAACCTTTATGCCCTGCGCCAGTTTAAGTATGTGAACATTCAATTTTTTGAGGATGAATCGAAAGGGGATAGCCTGAATGGCTTTTTAAAAGGACGAATTTTCCTGCCCATGCAGGTAAAGCAAAATGCATCCATTGATATTGAAGGGACCAATACCTCGGGGAACCTGGGAATTGCCGGGAATATCAATTACCAGCACCGAAACCTTTTTGGAGGGGCAGAGATTTTCGACATTACTTTCAAAGGAGCCAACGAGCGGCAAATGGCCATCATCAATAACGAAAGTGCTGAATTCAACACCCTCGAACTTGGAGGCCAAACCAGGGTGACGGTACCCGACTTCCTGTTGCCGGTTATCATCGATCAATCGAACCTTTATTCAACACCGCTCACCAGCTTTTCAACTGCTTACAATTACCAGAAACGCCCCGATTATACTCGGACCATTGTCAATGCAACCCTTGGATATAACTGGCGTTCGGGGCCCAGTTACAGCCATACCCTGAATGTGCTCGATTTGAATGCCGTTCGAATTTTTAGTTTGAATCCCGATTTCATCAATCAAATTCAGGATTTGTACATCCGCAGCAGTTATACCGATCACATAGTATCGGCTACCAATTATAGTCTGGTATTCAACGATCGGGTTTCGAATAAACGTCCGGCCTATCATTATTTCCGTCTGAACATCGAGTCGGCGGGCAACTTTCTGCGGGGACTGGCCAGTCTTACCGGTAAAGAAAAAATCATTGATGAAAATTCACTCGATCCTGAGGACCCCATTAGTTACTATACCTTTTTTGATACCCGATTTGCGCAGTATGTAAAGGCCGATTTCGATTTTCGTTATGGTTATCGCTTCGATAAGTTCAATTCACTGGCTACAAGGGCCTTTATTGGAGTGGCTGTTCCCTATGGCAATTTTCCGGTAATGCCCTTTGAAAAACGATATTTCACAGGAGGAGCCAACGGGATACGTGCCTGGCAGGTGCGTTCGCTTGGTCCAGGTAGTTATCAGGCCGGCGATAATGAATATCCCAACCAGTCGTCGGATATTAAAATGGAAGCAAACCTTGAATATCGTTTCAGGTTGTTTTGGATTCTCGAAAGCGCTTTGTTTCTCGATGCCGGGAATGTTTGGGCCATCAATCGATACGACAACCGTGAAGGAGCAGTTTTTCAATTTGACAGTTTCTACGATGAATTTGCAGTGGGAACAGGACTTGGTTTGCGTTTGGTCACCCCCTATTTTATTCTGCGTACCGATTTGGGCTTAAAATTACGCGATCCGTCCCTGGCTCAGGGGCAAAGATGGATTCCATTCCATCGGTCCTTCCATCGCAACGACCTGAATTTTAACATTGCCATTGGGTATCCATTCTAAAATAGTCATCAGTCATCGGTCATCAGTCATTGAGTCATCAGCACTTGACTCCGCCTTTGCGAAGTAAAAAAGTATAGCTAACACATACTCCATCTGAGTGTCATCCCGACGTAGGAGGGATCCCTCCTTGCGTCGGGATGACACCTATAATGTTGTTGTTAGTTTAGAGGAAAAAGTCATTAGCTTATTGAAAAATGGGGCCTGAGTTGGAAGCATAGTCAGGGTTTGACTAAAAAGATTTGCCCTGACATGATCCAATCTTAACCTTAATCTTAGTCTTAACCTCAACCTCAACCTTATCCCAACCAGCTTTAGTGCATAAAAAAACCGTCATCGCAAACGACAACGGTTTTTAATATATTGGTCAATGCTGTTTAGGCTTTGTTGGCCGAACCCAATACATTGATGTTTTTGTGCATGTAAAGCTTTTTCAGCTCGTCGCGGGCAGGTCCCAGGTATTTTCTTGGGTCAAATTCTGAGGGGTTTTCAGCCATTACCTTGCGGATGGCAGCAGTCATGGCCAAACGGCCATCGGAATCGATGTTGATTTTGCACACTGCCGATGAAGCAGCTCTTCTGAGTTGTTCTTCAGGAATACCAACCGCAGCTTTCATGGCGCCACCATATTGATTAATGGTATTGACATGTTCAACCGGTACTGAGGATGAACCATGCAGTACAATGGGGAAACCAGGAATTCTTTTCTCAATTTCTTCCAGAATTTCGAATTTCAGTGGTGGTGGAACCAAAACACCATCGGCATTTTTGGTACACTGGGCAGGGGTGAATTTATGGGCACCGTGTGAGGTTCCGATGGAGATGGCCAGTGAATCAACGCCGGTACGTTTTACAAAATCTTCTACTTCTTCGGGTTTGGTGTAGGATGAATGTTCAGCCACTACATCGTCTTCAACGCCGGCGAGTACACCCAGTTCACCTTCAACTGATACATCGTGTGCATGGGCATATTCCACCACTTTACGGGTGAGTGCAATGTTGTCTTCGTATGAATGGTGCGAACCGTCAATCATGACCGATGAAAAACCGCTGTCGATACAATCTTTGCAAAGTTCAAAGGTATCACCATGGTCAAGATGGAGTACAATGGGGATTTCGTAACCCAGTTCCTTTACATACTCAACGGCTCCGCGGGCCATGTTACGCAGCAGGGTGGCATTGGCATATTTGCGTGCGCCCGATGAAACCTGCAAAATAACGGGTGATTTTGTTTCGACACAAGCCTGGAGAATTGCCTGTAATTGTTCCAGGTTGTTGAAATTGTATGCAGGAATGGCATAACCACCTGCAACTGCTTTTTGAAATAAGGTTTTGGTGTTGGCCAAACCGAGTTCTTTATAACTAACAGCCATTTGATTTGGTTTTTTTAATGAATATTTTGGTTTGTTATTTTTTTTGCCCGGCAAATGGAAGAACATTTCAGATATGTCCCGTGCTTTGCTGATACAATTTGCAATTTTACACATTATTCACTTGAAAATTTCACATTATTTCTACTTTCATTTCATGTTAAAGTAAGCTTAACAAAATTTGGACGGCCTTTGGATTAAATCCCTGAGAAGTAAACAATCGGCGGATTGAGGCGTTTTAATGGTGAATCAATAATGATCTTATAAAACGAGCATGTTCGTTGCAAACACAAACACGGATGAGTATTCACATGCGAGTTCCATCCGGCCTTAGAAAACAAATTTTATTCCCATGAAAAGAATTTCTGAAGTAGTCAGACCAGGTGTTGTAACCGGCTCTGATCTGAAATATGTTTATGATTATGCCCGGGCCAATGGTTTTGCCATTCCGGCTGTGAATGTGGTGGGATCTGATTCTATCAACGCAGTGATGGAAGCTGCCAAGGTGGTGAATTCTCCGATCATCATCCAACTTTCCAACGGCGGTGCCCAGTTCAATGCCGGGAAAGGTCTTAAAATGGATGGCCAACAAGCTCAGGTGCTGGGAGCCATTGCAGCTGCCAAACATATTGATACACTGGCCGAAGCCTATGGGGTGTACGTCATCTTACATACCGACCATGCAGCCAAAAAATTGTTGCCCTGGATTGATGGTCTGATTAGTGCCAGTGAAAAATTGTATGCCATTACCGGCAAACCCCTGTTCAGTTCACACATGCTTGATCTTTCTGAAGAACCCCTGCAAGAAAACATTGCCATTTGTGTGGAGTACTTCAAACGCATGAGCAAAATTGACCAGTTTCTTGAAATAGAGCTGGGGATTACCGGAGGTGAAGAAGATGGTGTTGATAATTCCAGTGTTGACAACAAATTGTTGTATACTCAACCCGAAGAAGTGAACCAGTTTTACGAAGCGCTGAAAGCAGTATCGCCCAACTTTACCATTGCCGCTGCTTTTGGCAATGTGCATGGTGTTTACAAACCCGGGAACGTGAAATTGGAACCTAAAATTCTGAAAAATTCACAGGATTTTATCAGTCAAAAACATGGGCTCACGGAGCAACATCCGGTGAGTTTTGTATTCCATGGCGGCAGTGGATCAAGCAGGGAAGAAATTCGCGAAGCCATTGGCTACGGTGTAGTGAAAATGAACATCGATACTGACACCCAATGGGCAACCTGGGATGGGGTTCGTAAGTTCGAAGCCGCCAACCGTGCATACTTGCAGGGACAAATCGGGAACCCCGATGGCGACGATAAACCCAATAAGAAATACTACGATCCAAGGGTTTGGTTACGCAAGGGACAAGAATCGATGATTGAACGCCTTAAAATTGCCTATGCCGATCTGAATTGCCTCGACAGATGTTAATTTTTTAATCCATACGGAATTGAAAGTCATGCCAGCGGCATGACTTTCTTTTTTAACACGATTCAGGTTTTTATGCTAAAAACTGTAAGTATCGATTAGGCAATTTTGCCTTTATTGTTAATTTTAGCCAGAATTTTTAACGAACCATCATGTTACAGAATACTCAGCAAAACCGTGATTCTTTTGGCAGCAGGTTTGGTGTTATCGCAGCCACGGCCGGATCAGCTATTGGTTTGGGAAACATCTGGCGTTTTCCCTACATCGCCGGAGAGAACGGCGGCGGAGCTTTCCTGCTGATTTACCTCGCTTTTATCCTGGTGATTGGCATTCCGGTAATGATTTCTGAACTCACCATCGGGAGGGCAACACAGCGCAATCCATTTGGTGCTTTCAGGATACTGAAGCCAGGTTCAAAATGGTTTTTCATCGGGATTATGGGGATTGCAGCAGCTTTCATGATCAACGCATTTTACAGTGTAGTGGCAGGCTGGACCTTAGAGTATTTGGTGAAAGCACTGACCAATCAGTTCAGCGGGAAAAATGCTGTTGAAATCAACACCTTGTTTTCCGATTTTCAGCAGAGCAGTTGGAAACCTTTGTTCTGGACCATTATTTTCATCACGCTATCAGCCAGCATCGTTTTGGCAGGTGTTAAAAAGGGGATTGAGCGCTTTTCGAAAATATTGATGCCTTTGTTACTGCTGATCATTGTGATACTGGGTGTCAGGGCCGTTACTTTACCCAATGCAATGGAGGGATTGGTCTTTCTGTTTCGTCCCGATTTCTCTAAAATTGAAACATCCTCCATCCTGGTTGCACTGGGTCAGGCATTTTTCTCACTGAGCATCGGGATGGGTACCTTAATCACTTATGGCTCCTACATCAGCAAAAGAGAAAACATTGCTTCCAGTGCAGTTTCGGTTGCTTTTGCCGATACGCTGATTGCTGTTCTGGCTGGTGTAGCAATTTTCCCCGCCGTTTTTGCCTTTGGAATCAGTCCTGCATCAGGCCCCGATCTGGTCTTCCTGACCCTTCCCAACATCTTTGCACAGATGACCGGTGGTTATGTTTTTGCATTGCTATTCTTTTTCTTGTTGGTGGTTGCGGCTCTCACTTCTACCATTTCGATTTTGGAGGTAGTAGTGGCTTATTTTGTTGAAGAATTAAATATGAAGCGATGGCTGGCTACCTTGCTGGCATCGGCAGGAATTGCCGTTCTCGGGATTCTGTGTAGTTTATCACTGTACAAAGTTCCTGGTTTATCATTGGGTAACCGCAATTTATTTACCATACTCGAAGATACATCTTCCAACATTTTCTTACCCCTGGGAGGTATGCTCATTGTAATTTTTGTTGCATGGTTTTTTGGTCGCGACAAGCTCAAGGCAGAATTGTCGGCACAAGGCTTGTACCGGGTGAAGTATTTTAGGATTTTTCTCCTGATT
>JAFGVJ010000252.1 GCA_016938055.1 Prolixibacteraceae bacterium | reverse complement strand
GATCCAACGGGTAAACAAAAACTTTCTAGACCTATACGGTGTAACGAATAACGACGTGGTAGGCCGCAAATGCCACGAGGCCTGTTTCGGTTTGAAAGATGTGTGCGATGGCTGCCTGGTGAAAAGGGCCCTGGCCAGTAAAAAAACCGAAAAGAAGATCAAGTCGTTTCCCACAGGCGAAATTTGTGAAATGACCGCCCAACCGGTGCTGAATGAGCAAGGCGAAGTAACACACGTGCTTGACATGCGCACCAACATTACCGAACTGGTAGAGAAAGAAAGGGAACTGCAGCGCATCCAGTTTGCCATGAACCAATCGACCGACGAATTTTGGTTGTTTGACAAGAACTGGCAGGTGGTATATGCGAGCAGTTCGGTATCGAACAACCTGGGCTATCCGGTTTATGAACTGAAGGGGGCCCACATCGAAAAGTTTAACCTGTTGCACCGCCTGGAAAACCTGCCCACCCTTTTCGAACGCCTGCGGAAAAAGAAGAACATGCGCATCGAATCGGTGCAATACAAACAGGATGGATCGACCTATCCCTGCGAAATGAACCTGAGTTATTTTGCCGATACCGACGAGTACGTGTATGCCGTGGTACGGAACATTTCGAAACGGAAGAAATATGAAAACGAGCTGATTGAATCGCGCGAACAGGCCGAGCGGGCCTCCAAATTAAAATCGGTGTTCCTGGCCAACATGAGCCACGAAATACGCACCCCCATGAATGCCATCATCGGTTTCTCCAATTTCATCATGGAAGAAGAACTGGACGAAGCCACCAAACAGGAATTGAAAACAGAAATCAGAACAAATAGTGATTACCTGCTGTCCATCATCAGTGACATCATGGAAATTTCCCAAATTGAATCGGGCAACCGAAAAGCACAATTTGCCGACATCAATGTATCCTCACTGCTGGAAAATATTTATCAGGAACAGAACCGCAAGTGCCCGGCAGGGATCAGCTTATCCATCCACAAGGGTTTCCCTGCTGACCTGAGCATCCACAGCGATGCCAACCTCATCAAGCAGCTTTTCGATCGGCTGATCAGCAATGCTGTAAAATTCACCGGCAAAGGTGAAGTAGAAATGGGCTGCGATTGGAATGCAGCCAAAAAACAAGCTGAATTTTATGTGAAAGACGATGGCATTGGCATCCAATCCCAGCACCTGGAGGAAATATTCGAGCCTTTCCACCAGCTGAATTCCATGATGAAGGGCATTGGCATTGGCCTGACTATTTGCCGGGCACACGCCGAACTTCTGAAAACAAAAATCCAGGCACAATCAAATCCCGGAAAAGGCAGTACTTTTTCGTTCAGGCTGAAAATCGAAGGTTAACAATAAAAAATTACAATCAAAAACAGAAGCATATTAAGTTTGAGTTACTTTGGGTTTCATCATAAATTTGTATTTTCGAAAACCTTAACCGACATACAAAAATTTGAAAGACCAAAAACAGCACCAAACCAAAAATCATGCTTTTTAATACCATCGAATTTGTAATTTTTCTGCCCATCGTGATTGCAATGTATTACCTTATTCCTGGTAAATACAGGTGGATCATGCTGCTGGCAGCCAGCTACTTTTTTTACATGAGCTGGAAGGTGGAATACATTTTCCTCATTGTGATTTCAACCCTCATCGATTATTTCAGCGGAATATTGATGGAAAAACGTGCCAGCAAAAGATCAAGGTTACCCTTTTTAATAATCAGTCTGTGTTCAAACCTTGGACTATTGTTTTTCTTCAAATATTACAACTTTGCATCAGAGAACCTGAACCTATTTTTTGATGCCCTGGAAGTTCAATACAATGCACCATTCATGAATTTGCTTTTGCCGGTGGGTATTTCGTTTTATACTTTCCAAACACTGAGCTATTCCATCGATGTGTACTTTGGCCGTCAAAAAGCAGAGAAGCACCTGGGCTATTTTGCCTTGTATGTTTCGTTTTTTCCCCAGCTTGTGGCCGGTCCCATTGAACGCTTTTCCAACCTCACACCACAATTAAAGGCCAGTCATCATTTCAGTTTTCAAAACCTGAAAATGGGTCTCAGGCTCATCCTTTATGGCTTGTTCATCAAAATGGTGATTGCCGATAACCTGGCAGGAATTGTAGATGAGCTATACACTGATCCGGGGAAATATGCCACATGGGATATCATCAAGGGCGTATTATTCTATTCGTTCCAGATTTATTGCGATTTTTATGGCTATTCCATCATTGCCATTGGAAGTGCAAAAATAATGGGCATCAACATCATGGATAATTTCAGAACCCCCTACCTCGCTAAAAACATTGCTGAATTCTGGCAACGCTGGCACATTTCCCTTTCCACCTGGTTCAGGGATTACTTATATCTACCGCTGGGTGGTAGCAGGGTGAAGCAAATCAGGTGGGTGCTGAACATACTCATTGTGTTTGTTGTCAGTGGAATATGGCATGGCGCCAACTGGACTTTTTTGATTTGGGGTGCCTTATTTGGCTTTATTTACCTATTGGAAAAGGGCTTCAACCGTTTGTTTAATTTCACGCAAAACCACCGACCCTTTTCGCCTGGTCACCTGCTGCTGGCCTTGAAGACTTTTGTGTTGGTCACTTTTATCTGGATCTTCTTCAGAAG
>JAFGVJ010000251.1 GCA_016938055.1 Prolixibacteraceae bacterium | reverse complement strand
TTGAGTGCTATGTCTCTCCCTCGGATATTGGCTTTTTTCACAAGGGAATGAAAGTGAATTTTCAAATTGATGCCTATCATTATAACCAGTGGGGGACTGCCACCGGAACAGTCAATGAAATATCAGGTGACATTGTAACAATCAACAATCAACCAGTTTTTAAAGTACGTTGCACCTTAAAAACCAATTATCTACAAATAAAAAATGGATACAAAGGTGAACTCAAAAAGGGTATGACCCTTACCGGAAGGTTTATGCTAACAGAACGCACCCTTGCCCAATTACTATTTGATAAGGTAGATAATTGGTTGAATCCGAAATTGGTAGCAACCAATTCATACCAATAATTTTTATGGATCACCTGCCGGGTTTGAATGCCCGGCAGGTTAATTTGAAGCATCTGTATGAATATAAAAGTGAAACAAAGGGACATTACCGACTGCGGTGCTGCCTGCCTGGCATCCATTTCAGCTTATTATCAGCTACGGTTACCGGTAGCCCGTATTCGACAGATGGCAGGAACCGATAAAAAGGGCACCAACGTTTTTGGTCTAATTATGGCTGCTGAAAAGCTTGGATTTTCAGCGAAAGGAGTCAAAGGCGGAACAGATGCCTTGCCCAAAATTCCCCTGCCGGCCATTGCCCATGTTGTGGTTAAAGAAGTTTTACACCATTATGTGGTTGTTTACAGGGTCAAAAGAAACAGGCTGGAATACATGGATCCGGCCGATGGGCAAATACATAAAATCACATTATCAGAGTTCGAAAAAATGTGGACCGGTGTATTGGTGTTGTTTGCACCCGGAGAGAATTTTGAAACGGGAAACAGGAAAATCTCCAATTTTCAACGCTTTGCTTTTTTGCTTCGCCCGCATCATAGTATCTTAATCCAGTCGCTTGTAGGTGCAGTTGTTTACACAGTATTAGGGCTTTCCACTTCCATTTACATCCAGAAAATTACCGATTTTGTACTGGTGGACGGGAACAAGAACCTACTGAATTTATTAAGCATTGTCATGCTGATCATATTGTTGATACAGCTTTTTATAGGTGCCAGCAAAAATGTTTTCATGCTTCGAACGGGTCAGCAAATCGATGCCCGGCTCATATTGGGCTATTACAAACACTTGCTTAAACTTCCTCAACGTTTTTTCGACACTATGCGGGTGGGTGAAATCATCTCACGCATCAACGATGCAGTAAAAATCAGGGCCTTTATCAATGATACGGCAATTGGCATGATTGTTAACATCTTCATCGTACTCTTTTCTTTCATGTTGATGTTTATTTATAGCTGGAAACTCGCACTGATCATGTCCTTAGTCGTTCCGCTTTTTACAGCAAGCTATTTTATAGTAAATCGCTTAAACCGAAAACAGGAAAGGAAGCTCATGGAACATGCTGCCGAATTGGAAAGCCAGCTGGTTGAATCGCTCAATTCGGTTAAAACCATCAAACAGTTTGGCATAGAAGATTTTGCCAACCTAAAAACTGAGATGCGTTTTATTGGTTTGTTGAAAACGGTTTATCGTTCGGGGATCAACTCCATATTTTCCGGGACATCGTCTGAATTTCTAAGTCGGGTTTTCACCATTATCTTGCTTTGGGTTGGTGCTGGATTTGTAATAAAACAGTCAATCACCCCCGGTGAGTTGCTGGGATTTTATGCCATCATTGGCTATTTCACCGGGCCTGCTTCGAGCATCATAGGGATGAACAAAACCATCCAGAATGCGCTGATTGCTGCCGACCGCTTGTTCGAAATTATGGATTTGGAACGGGAAAATGATGAAAATAAAATTGAATTGAAAAAGGAACTGATCGGCGACATCCGCTTTGAACATGTTTTTTTCAGCTACGGAACAAGGGTCGATGTTTTTGAAGATTTTAATTTAACCATCAAACGAGGCACGATCACAGCAATTATCGGAGAAAGTGGCTCAGGAAAAACAACATTGGCTGTTTTGCTGCAAAAACTGTATCAACTGAACAATGGTTCCATCACCATTGGGGAACATAACATCGACTATTTCGATGCCGAATCATTGAGAAGAATGGTGGCCAGTGTACCTCAACAACTGGAACTGTTTGCAGGAAATGTGGTAGATAATATTGCCCTGGGACAAATAAATCCTGACATGGAAAGAATTTTGGAAATATGCAAAGCATTAGGATTGATTGAATTCATTGAGAAACTTCCCGGGGGTTTCAATACCTATTTGGGTGAAAATGGAGCTCAGCTTTCGGGCGGTCAGAAACAAAGGCTGGCCATTGCTCGAGCCCTATATCGCGATCCTGAAATACTGATCCTGGACGAAGCAACATCATCGTTGGATTCACAATCGGAAAGTTACGTACAAGCAAGCATACAGCGTTTACGCAAAGAAGGAAAAACCATCCTTCTGATCGCTCATCGTTTGAGCACCGTAATCATCGCCGATCAAATTGTAGTATTATCGAATGGCCAACTGCTCGAGCAAGGAACACATGCAGAGCTCTATTATAAGGAAGGCAACTATTATCAAATGTGGCAGAAACAAATTCCCCAAGCAAGCTGATAAATTTTAAAACAAACATCATGGACACCAAC
>JAFGVJ010000250.1 GCA_016938055.1 Prolixibacteraceae bacterium | reverse complement strand
TACCTCAGGGAAAAGTTTCCCAGCTACGAGTTCTACCTCATCATCGGAGCCGACAATTATGTGAGCCTGAAAAAATGGAAGAACTGGGAAATACTGGCTAACGACTATCGTTTTCTGGTTTATCCGCGCCCCGGTTTCGATCATTCATCGTTCCAAATGGGTGAAAACTTTGAAATGCTTGAGGCTCCGCTCATCGAAATTTCTTCAACGTTTATCCGCAATGCCATAGCCCAGCACCATGATGTTCGCCACTTTCTCCCGCCAGCTGTTTATCAGTACATTGACGAAATGAAGTTTTATCAAGGCTGATTCACAAATTTTCTCTGCCAGAATCGTTATTTTTTTCTGAAGATACCGGCAATGGTTTTGCCAATTACATCAATGTTTTCGATGGTTTCCAACAGCGATGATTCTGTCAGGTCAATTCTTTCGTCGTGCATCAGGAACGATTGAACCGGATAAATCAACATAAAATTACTGTTTTGGTAATGCTGGTTCAATGTTTTGGAAACCTGTGCCATGTATCGGTGGTACGAAGGCATGTTTTTCCGGCTCATGACGAAAACAAGGTTATCGTCGGCACGAGTCAGCTGGACAATTTCATCCATTTCGCTCCGGGCATCGAAGGAATAAAACTCTGCATCAATCGGGTGTTTTGTATGAATATTCCGGATGATATCAAGCGTTTGATCTGAAGCATAAAAAATAATTTTTGATCCTGAATTCATGCCAATGTTCCAAATCTTTGCCAACCAGAAAGAGAAGCCCGGCTCTTCTTCGGCAAATTCCGGAACTATCAGCACATGCCGGCGAAGGGTAGCAATGGGCTGAAATGGATGGTAAACAAAGGTCGTCACATTGCTACGCTCCAAAATACCTTCGGTGAGAGTACCCAGAAAAGTATCTGTTAAACCGCCACGCACATGAAGTCCCAAAATCAGATCGGTGATGTTGTTCTCGCGCATGATGTTCACCAGACCGTGTACCAGGTTCATATCGTAACGCAACAAGGGTTTCAGGTGTACATCGGTTGCCGAAGCAGCCACTTTGGCGAGTTCGAGCAATTTATGTGCATTTTTCTCAGCTTCGGCCAGGCCAATTTCAGTATTGATGATGTTGAGCGCATACAGCTGGTCCAGGTTGGTTTTCGATTTCACAATGGTACTCAGAGCAACCAGTTCGTCAATATTGGCCGGATTGCTCAACGGAAGCAATATCCTTTCTTTCATCATCTTGTTTTCGGTACCCGATTGATCAGAAATGGCAATTTGCCGGGCGCTGTTCTGGGTCACAAATGAAGCAATGGTGCAGGTAACCAGAATCATAATGATGGTGCCGTTCAATACCGCGTCGTTCAACAAGCGTATGGGTTCACCTTCGGCATTCGTTCCCAGAATGATGTTATAACCGATAAGGACTGCAGCAAGGGTTGCCGCGGCCTGCGAGTTGGTGAGACCAAAAATCAGCATTCCCTGAGCTTTGGTAAAGCGGAAATTTTTTTGTGTAATCCAGGCTGCCAGAAATTTACCGAGTGTGGCCACCACACTCATGACTACTGCTACAATGATGGTGTTGATGTCTTTAAACGCACGGTAATCAATCAGCATACCCACACCAATCAGGAAAAAGGGAATGAAAATGGCATTGCCCACAAAGTCAATCCGATTCATCAGAGGTGAAGTACGGGGAACCAGCCTATTTAATGCCAAACCGGCCATAAAAGCGCCAATGATGGCTTCAATGCCGGCAAACATGGAAAGAACAGCTCCCAGAAATACCAATGTGAGTACAAAAATGTACTGTGAAACATTGTCGCTGAAACGCTTAAAAAACCAGCGTGCGATCAACGGGAAAACAAACAAAATGATGAGTGTAAATGCAATGAACAACAGGCTCAGTTTGATCCAGAAACTGTTATCCACTTCACCGGTTGCCATGCCCACCACCACAGCCAGCACCAGCAAGGCAAGAATATTGGTAATGAGCGAGCTTCCCACCGAAAGGTTTACGGCAATGTTTTTGGTGATGCCCATTTTGCTAACAATGGGATAAGTTATTAGCGTGTGGGAGGCAAACATACTGGCCAGCAAAACAGAGGTCAGCAAAGAAAATTTCAATAAGTAATAACCAACGAGGGTTCCCAAAACCATGGGAATCACAAAACCATACAAACCGAGCAAGGTACTTTTCAGTGCATGTTTCCTGAAGTCGTTCATATCGATTTCCAATCCGGCCAAAAACATAATGTACAGCAAGCCGGCTGTCCCCGACAAAATGATACTGCTATCGCGTTCCAAGAGGTTAAAACCAAAAGGCCCTATCAATACCCCTGAAATAATCATTCCCAACAACTGAGGAATCCTGATTTTTTCTGAAAGAATGGGAATAAACAGAATGATGGTGAGGATGATCAGAAATTTGATCACCGGATCGGAAATGGGCAAAGTATAGGAATTGAAGTCAAACATAGGTTGGATTTTTAATCAATGAATCCTGCATTTCAACAACAGATCATTTTTCATATGCGGCATTCCGGTTTACTTTTGTAACAAAAATAGCTGGAGGGAATCCATTTGATTCTGTTGAAGGAATAATAATTTTCATGCCTGTTTATACCTTTAAAAACATGAAAAATTGTTTTCGGTTTTCAAGTTGCTCAAATTTTGCCACTATTTATCTATCAATTTACTTATTTGCGTGTTGCAAAGAATGCTTATATTTATCAAAACCATACCTTACTACAGATGAAAAAAAGTCCTTTACTCCCCATACACCATTTAATTTTCACAGTGATTTGCCTGATAGAAATTTATAGTTTGGCCAAGGCCTCACCTTTGCTCGAGCAACTTGTGAAGCCACTAATCATGATCACCATTACGGTATATTTCATTATTTATTCCAGACGAAATCACCGGCTTTTTTTACCTTCAGTTGTGGCCTTTCTTTTTTCACTGGCCGGTGATGTTTTGCTCATGTTTAGCGCACTCAACGATCTGTTTTTCCTTGTAGGTTTGGCTGCTTTTCTGCTTTCTCACTTATTTTACATCATCACATTCATGACCAAAGAACCCGGCAAACGCAAACTACAGGGTACTTTTGGGTTCATGCACTTGCTGGTGATTTTATCAGCCCTGCTTTTGTACATACTCCTGTTCCCGCACCTTGAAGGCGTCATGAAAATTGCGGTATTCCTCTACACTACAGCCATCACAACAATGGTAATGACGGCCTTAGAACGGAAACATAGGGTCAGTACCGGCAGTTACCAATTGGTCTTGTTGGGGGCGCTTTTATTTATGATTTCCGATTCCCTGCTGGCTGTAAACCGCTTCTGGTTTGAAATCCCGTACAGCAACATCATGGTAATGGCCACTTACATGCCGGCCCAATACCTCATTTTTTGGGGTTTACTGAAACAAAGCAATGCCAACTAAAAAATTGAGAAGAGAATATCCTCACACAATAGGTGAACTGACATTCTTCATGATACATCCGGTTGAAATTTCTAAATTTGTGCAGCTAAAACAAATCCCATGATTCAAAAAATATTGTTCCTGATTGCAGCCCTGCAATTAGCATGCAGCATTTTTGCCCGCGAAGGCATGTGGCTGCCCATTCTGCTCGACAAAAACATTGAGGAAATGCAGCAAATGGGTTTCACTCTGAGCCCCGATGACATATACCAGGTCAACCAGGCCAGTCTGAAAGATGCTGTGGTACTTTTTGGCGGGGGCTGTACCGGTGAAATTATCTCACCCGATGGTCTGCTCATTACCAACCACCACTGTGGCTTTGGTCAAATTCAGTCGCACAGTACCCTCGAAAACGATTACCTCACCAATGGATTCTGGGCCATGAACCAAAGCGAAGAACTTCCCAACGATGGCCTCACTGTTTCGATTCTGGTTGAAATGCGCGATGTTACCCAAAATATTTTAGCTGGCACCGACAGCCTCATTACCGATTATGCTATCAATGAAAAGATCAGGGAAAACTCGGCTATTGTTGTCGATGAGGCCATCGATGGAACCCATTACAAGGGAAGTGTAAAATCGCTTTACAGCCGCAATCAATATTTTTTATTCATTTATGAAGTATTCAAAGATGTACGCCTGGTAGGTGCTCCCCCATCGGCCATTGGCAAATTTGGCGGTGACACCGATAACTGGATGTGGCCCCGTCATACCGGCGATTTTTCAATGTTTAGAATTTATGCCGATTCTACCAACAAGCCGGCAGCCTACTCACCCGAAAATGTACCTTATCAACCCCGTAAATACCTGCCCATTAACATTTCTGGCATCAACGAAGGCGATTTTACCATGGTTTTTGGATACCCTGCCACCACCATGCTAAACTTGCATTCATTGGCTGTTCAGCAAATTATCGAACAGAGAAATCCTGACAGGATTGCCATTCGTGACCTCAAACTCGACATTATGGGGCGAGCCATGGAAGCTGATCGGGGCATTCGTATCCAATATGCAGCCAAATACAATTCCACCAGTAATGCCTGGAAAAAATGGCAGGGCGAAATCAATGGCCTCAAACGTATGAACGCGGTTGAAACAAAACAAGAACAGGAAGCTACTTTCAAAGCTTGGATTGAAGCCGATGAAAACCGTCAATACAAATATGGCAGCGTTTTAAAGGAATTTGAACGTTTGTACGCCGAAATTGCCCCCTATCAGAAAGTAAAGGATTATTACGACGAAACTATCAATCGTGGAACCGATAGTTACAAGATTTACAGGTATTTCAGCGGGATCGACAGCTACACTGACCAAGAAAAAATCACGTCCTACCTGAACAAACATTTCAAAGATTATCATCCCAAGGTTGATGCAAAGGTATTTGTGGCACTTTTCAACAAATTGTACAAGGACATTGACCATGAATTTTTGCCCGGTGAATTTGTAAAACTCATGAAAAAGAAAACGGCATTGGAAAAACTTGAGCAGTTCTACCACAAGTCTATGCTGAACAACGAGCACAAATTGACTAAACTAATTGAAAACAATACCATTAAAGGAATTACCCGAAAAATTGAACACGATCCCTTGTACAAAATCTTCGAGGCTTTCAATCAACACCACGATGTAACGATTGCTGCGGAATACAATCGGTTGACAAGAAGCATCAATCAAAATCAAACCGATTACCTGGCTGCTTTACTGGAAAAAAATCAGGATAAAATGATCTTCCCCGATGCCAATCAAACCTTACGAGTGACCTATGGCAAAGTTGAAGGTTATGAACCGGCCGACGGGGTAAGTTACAAGCATTACACCACCATCGATGGCATCATCAGCAAAGACAATCCCGATATTTATGATTATGCTGTTCCTGAACAACTTAAAAAACTTTGGGAAAATAAAGAATATGGTCGCTATGCCAATGAAAATGGGGAATTACCGGTTTGTTTCGTGGCATCGAACCATACTACCGGTGGAAATTCCGGAAGTCCCGTGCTCAATAAGGATGGTCAGCTCATTGGCATCAATTTTGACCGTTGCTGGGAAGGCACCATGAGTGATGTGATGTTCGACCCTGAAAAATGCCGCAACATTTCGCTCGACATGCGCTACATGCTGTTCATCATAGACAAGTTTGCCGGTGCAGGCTATTTGCTCGATGAAATGGAAATCATACAATAAATTGACCATGCAAACAGTTTTTCGCTCATTTGAGGAATTAAGCAACCGGGAACTTTACGGAATATTGAGGCTTCGCAGCGAAATATTTGTGGTGGAACAGGATTGTGTGTACAATGATCTTGACGGGCTCGATCAGGATGCCATGCATCTGCTGGCCCTGGAAAAAGGACAGGTGGTCGCCTATGTGAGAATTTTAAAACCAAACACCCGTTTTCCCGAAGCCAGTATTGGCAGGGTAGTCACCCGAATGGAATTTCGCCATCGGGGAATTTCCACCCTGCTGATGAAAAAAGCCATTGCATTCATCCAACAAAAAATGAAAACCAATGCCATCAGCATCAGTGCGCAGAGTTACCTGCTCAATTTTTACAAAAGTTTAGGCTTCCGGGCAGTGGGCGAAGAATACCTCGAAGACGGCATCCCCCATTTTGAAATGCTACTGGCTGAATAAATTTATGGGACTCTGCATCATTGCTGTCATTATTTCAACATCCTTTAGGGGAATCCCTGCCATACCGATAACCAAAATGCCAATACGACAGAAACAAACACTTGGCACAATGATTGACCCTTTGCCGCCAGTTTATTCAAATAATTACAGATAATAACCAAAAAGATCAAATACTATGGCAAAAGGAAAAATTGGCGTAACCAGTGAAAACCTGTTCCCCATCATCAAAAAATTTCTCTATTCCGATCACGAAAT
>JAFGVJ010000249.1 GCA_016938055.1 Prolixibacteraceae bacterium | reverse complement strand
GTTTACAGCGTTTGCCAATACGGCATGTCCGATGTGTGGAAATGGGGCGGATCTGTAGGTGGAAATGCTTGGCGCACTACCAACGATATTACCGACACGTGGGCAAGCATGAAAGGCATTGCCCTCGACCATGAAAAATCGGCCCCTTATTCCAAACCCGGCAACTGGAACGACCCCGACATGCTGATAGTAGGCCACGTGGGTTGGGGCAATACGCATCCCAGCAAACTCAAACCCGACGAGCAATACCTGCACATCAGCCTTTGGAGCCTTTTCGCAGCGCCACTTTTGATTGGCTGCGATATGGAAAAACTCGACGAGTTCACGCTCAACCTGCTTACCAACGACGAAGTAATCGAAGTGAATCAAGACCCGCTGGGCAAACAAGCTACCTGCATCCAAACCATTGGCGAGCTTCGTATCTACGTGAAAGAATTGGAAGACGGCAGCAAAGCAGTTGGTTTTTGCAACTTTGGTCTCGAACAAATTGACCTTACTTATGCCGACTTCGCAAAAATTGGATTGAACGGCAAATTTGTGGTTCGCGACCTTTGGCGGCAAAAAGACATAGCCAATGTAAATACGCAAACAGGCAATCTGGCTCTGAAAGTACCTGCACATGGAGTTGTACTTTACAAATTTATTTCAGCGAAATAAAATAATGATAAATATTCATTGAGTAACGTTCATAAAATATTGAGAAATGATTTTTAAATTTTTCAAAACAAGTCTAATCGTTTTCGTTTTCTTTTCAATAACAAGTGTTTTTGCGTGGGAGGGAATGCCCATGCCCAAGCTTCGTGTCGAAGGTCGATATTTAAAAGACAGTCATGGGCACATTGTTAATTTACACGGTTTTGGACAAACCTATTCGCCATGGTTCAACGAAAAGGGAACCAAATGGAGCAATTACGATGTAAATGCTTGCTTGAATTACAACAAGGGTCTCATTGATAAAATGTTGACTGCCGGTTGGGATATGAACTTTATGCGCTTGCACATGGATCCATATTGGAGCAATACGCCCGGCTGTACGCCCAAATACCACGAGGCGCACAACTGTTTTAATGAAACCCGCTTCAAAAAATACCTCGACGAGGTGTTTGTGCCCATGGCCGAATTTGCCATATCGAAAGGCTTGTACGTGGTGATGCGTCCTCCGGGCGTAAGCCCCGAAGAGATAAAGGTGGGCGACGATTACCAACAATATCTCATCAAGGTTTGGGGCATTGTGTCGAAACATCCCAAATTGAAGGACAATCCGAACATCATGTTCGAGTTGGCCAACGAACCCATTAATATTTTGGGTGTTGATGGTACTTACGGGGCTGGCACACAAGGGCACTTTGATAATTTGAAAACCTATTTTCAAACCATTGTAGATACGATCAGAGTGTCTACAAACAACATCCTTTGGGTCCCGGGGTTGGGCTACCAGGCACTTTATGCTGGATTTGCAGTGAACCCCATCGAGAGTGAAAATATAGGCTATGCCGTGCACGTTTATCCGGGCTGGTTTAACAGTGGTTACGGATACGAACCATTTCAAAGAGGGTGGGACAATCAGGTTCAACCCGTGGCCGACTTTGCCCCAATTATGGTTACAGAAATGGACTGGGCACCCGCACGGCACGAGAAATCGTGGGGAAAAGACGTTACCGGAACTGCTGGTGGCGACGGGTTTGGTGCGAATTTTAAAAAAATTGCCGACGATTGTGGCAACGTGAGCTGGATGCTTTTCACAGGTCCCGAATTGTTGGCGCAATTTGGAGATTCAACTGCATCGGCCGACGTCGTCGATTTTTTGACCGATCCTGAAGCTTGCCCGTACCCAATTTACCATTGGTTTCAGGACTATGCAAACGTGTACGGGCTTGATGGAGTAGCGGATAGCTATTTCGAAATGACGGATTTGGAAATTGTTGGCGACACCTCAATTTCGGTTCTGAATAATAGTTCTGTTAGTTTAAAAATAAATGCTGTTTTTGCCGACGGGCACACCGAAAATGTGGCCTCACAGTCGCAAGTTACGGTTGACAATCCCGAGGTGATTCGGGTTGAACGCGGCCGTATTTTTGCCCAAAAAGATGGTCATGCAACCATTCAGGCGGCTTACACCGATACCAAAGGCACGAAGAAAGAAGTTTCGCTGCAAGTTTCATCAACTACGTTTCCTTTGAACGAACAGCTTTTCAATGCCGATATTTGGGAAAACGGAACATTCAATCAAACCACCAAAACCTTAAAAACAGGGCCTTATGGCTTTGGTGGTTGGCAGTATAGTGGTATCGACTTGTCGGAATACAAATACATTGTGGCGCGCTTAGGCGGATCGAACACGGCCGATGTGGCGTTTAATGTTTACGACGGGGCAAGTTATTGGGGATCACCCGCATCGTATAAATTTGGAACCAAGCGCGAAGTGGTGGTTCGTTTAAAATATGCCAAGAAAAACGACGGCAAATCGTTGAACTCCAAGAATATCTACATCGCTGGTTTTTGGTCAAATGGCAGTAATCCCTTTGTGATCGATACTGTTTTCCTTTCAAATTCAAATGAATACGGCCTTCCAATTCTTTTTGTCAAAAATGAAAGTTCAGGCGATTTAAGCAAAATAGACAGTTTGAACTACCGCGAAAATGCAGGGCCTTCCTCAGTCAAATCGTTCATGCTTAGTGGCGATATGTTGAAAAGTGAGGTAAAAATTGAAGCTACACAAGATTTTGAAATTTCGCTTTCCGAGGTCGACGGATTTGATTTGTCGTTAACGGTAGCGCCACAAGACGACGTTTTGGCAAGTACGCCCGTTTATGTTCGGCTAAAGGCTGGCTTGCTACGGAAATCGTACACAGGTTCCATAACCATTTCGTCAACAGCAGCTTCAACCAAAAAAATTACATTGAATGGTCTTGTTCAGCAACCTGTTGGCAACCATCCAATCGATGCAGAATCCACAATCATTTCGATTGATTACTATTCGGTTACAGGACAAAAACTGAACAAGTCCGATTTGACCAAGGGTATTTTTATTGAAAAAACATCGTGGTCCAACGGACGCATCGTTAGCAGCAAAAAAGTGATCAAATAAACAAATCAGTATAAATTAAAATCTTCATTATGAAACAACTAAACCTTTACTTATTACTTTTAGTATCAGCCCTTTTTCTGTCTTCATTAAGTTTGAAAGCACAAATTGAAGATTTCAAAGTTGGCACCACATCCCGCAAAATGCTTGTGTATGCGCCTCCGGGCATTGAGTCCAACCGTCCGCTTTTGGTCTCGTTGCACGGTATGAACCAGGATATTGCCTATCAGCAGACCCAAACAAAATGGGAGGATGTGGCCAAGGCGAACAATTTTGTGGTCGTTTATCCCGGCGGAATCAGCAATTCGTGGGATATTTCAGGGACAAGGGACACTGATTTTATCTTGGCCATTATCGACGAGATGGTGAAACGGTACGGCATTGATCGTGACCGGGTTTACCTTTCTGGTTTTTCAATGGGCGGGATGTTGACCTACCACGCAGCAACCAAAATTGCCGATAAAATTGCCGCTTTTGCGCCTGTGAGTGGCTACCTGATGGGCGGCCCCAATACCAAAAGCTCGCGTCCAATTCCCATTATCCACACCCATGGAACAACCGACGATGTGGTGGTTTACAGCGGCGTGCAGCGGCACATGGACGCTTGGATTGCCCGCAACAATTGCCCAACTACCGCAGTGATTACCAAGCCGTACCCAGTGTCGAAACCCAGTTCAACGGCCTCGAAATATTATTGGGGGCCTGGAACCGACTCGGTTGAAATTGTACTTTTGAGCTTGCCCGGGAAAGGCCACTGGCATTCGAACGACGGAAACGGCGTGCATACCAGCCAGGAAATCTGGAACTTCTGCAAGAAATACTCGCTTGGATTTGGTGTGTCGAAATTCAAATCGGCTTCTGTAACCAGTCAAAATCCAAAACAAGTTCAAATTGAATACACATTGCCAATCAAGCAATTGGAAGGCTACGAAGGCTTTTCGGTGAAAGTTGATGGCGAATTGGTTGCAATCGACAGCATTGCCTTGGCCGACTC
>JAFGVJ010000248.1 GCA_016938055.1 Prolixibacteraceae bacterium | reverse complement strand
CGTTTCTGTTTTGGTACGTGAGCGGATGATCATGTCCATGCCGGTAAAACGATAGCCCACGCCCACACTGTATTCATTTTTAATGGTTTCGTTCAGCTGCATGTTGGCAAAATCGAAGTTGAGATTGCGGGTACGACTAATCTCCAAACGGGTACTCAGCTCGTTCATAAAACCAATGTCGATATTGATCAGTGGGTTCAGCGCTTCCTGGATGTTGATGGAGGTGATAGACAATTCAGGCACAAAGGTAATCCCGTCCTGCACATCGCGCACCCAGCTCAGGCCACTTTGATCGGGGCTATAGGCCAGGTTGGTTTCAAAGCGCCCGATGGTATAATTTGACTTGTAACTGTGTGTAAAATTCAGGGAATGAATGTAATCCTTCATCCATTCGATCCTTTGCGGATTGCCCCTGTAGTTGATGCGCCAGTTGGGGCGGATTGCAGCCAGTCCGGGACGGGCTGTCAGGGCAATGCTATTGGGGTCGGCTCCGGTGTATGCTGCCAAAAAGGCCGGGATGACCACATCGGTTGAATTGATGGAAACCCCGTCGGTTGTTTCAGACGGATTGCCTGCATATTCATTGTTGCCGTTCCATCCCCGCTGTGCATTCAAACGGTTTTTAATGACGTAGCGGTTCACATTGCGGAACTCATCGAACACCTGCGAGGTAGAATCTTGTAAACTTTCGCGGAACAAGGTACCCAGGGTCATGATGGTCATATCGTAGTTACCACTTTCCTTCCCGTTCAGCATTTCAAAATCCTGACCTGCTTCATTGTATTGAATAAAGCTGGTAAAGTTTTGGGCCTCGCGCCGCGAACCGGTTAACTCTATCGTTATGTTTGGAATGGGTTCAAAAGTCACCCCGAAATTCCAGTTTTCGCTCCGGTTAAGTAAATACTGTTTTTGTATGGAATTGTCAACAGTGATCCAGCCATTGCGTGCTGCTTCCATGGCAAAATCATCGTTCTGCCATCCTAAAAGGAAGGGAAGCGTAGGCGATAATAAGCCCGAAGGGTTGGCCTGGTTCTGAGTAGTGGTTCCGCCAAAAAGATAGGGTTCGGGCAGGAAGCCAGGCAACTCTGTTCCACCGGTCAGCGTATAAGTGGCACGAACAGAACGCACACCCAGCAAAGCACGTACGGTATAGCCCAGGGCCTTTTCGGCAATGCTTTCGTCCAGCTCCTTGGTTCCGGTGATGAGTACTTTACCTGCCCTTACACTGGTATTTGGTTTGAAATTAATGCGGTTAACATCCACCACAGTTGTTTCGCCCTGAACGGTATCTCCCTTTTCGTTTAATACTACCACAGTTACTTTGTTAGTTCCCAAACGGTGGAAAACCGACTTTGGAACATCGGCCCTGAAAGCTACATTCTTTTCGGTGTATTTCACCGTTTTGGTCCGTTTGGGCTCCTGTGTTTCCTTGGTTTGATTCTGGGCACGTTGGTTGGTCCTGCCCCGGCTGCCGTAAGATCGGCCCTGCGACTGGTACTTGGTATTCACAGTTTTAAAATAGGGCACTTTGTTGTAGAGGGTGATCATGTTGAGTTGTCCGTTGGCCCTGATGTTCATTCCATTGGTAACCGTGTTGCCCACCTCTATGGGTATTTCCCCTTCGGGAGCAGTCATTTTAGGGCCAGCCAGCCAGCCATAGTCTCCGTCGTAATTGACACTGGCCGAAGTCCAGTCGAGTAAAGGCAGCTTGTTGATGGGTACCCGGTAGCTCACTTTCACCGAATGCTGATAATCGATGGGCCGCCCCAGGTTGGCCAGGTTCCGGTAAATTTCATCCATCATCAGCTGGTACTGGTCGGGATACAATTCGCGGTCCATCACCCCGTCGAGTTCATCAATGCGCGCCACATTCTTGTTGGTAAAATCGATGGTCAATGAACGTGACAGGTTGTACCTGAAATCGAAATATCGGTTCCATAAAAAGTCTTTCTGTACCGTGACGGGCAATTTAAAATCCATCCCACTGTTGTTACGGGCCAGTCGCTCACTGTAATTTCTGGTGAGGTCGGTCCGGAACGAAATCATCTCAGGCAGCACCGAAAAATTGAAATCAGAGATGATCTGCAGCGGTTTAGCCTTCAAAAACTTCACATTCTTCAAGGGTGTAATGGGTTGTGAACGGGTGGAATAATTGTAGTTGAATACTCCACGTTCGGTACGGTTCAGGTTCTTTTCAATGTCGATGTTATGATTCGTTTGTTCATTCTTCGCATAGGAAATTGAAAAGTTCTCAATGTCGGTAGGCAAAGGCTTACGGTCGGCTTTTTTCCTTTTGGGCTCAAGGGTTACATTGTTTATGTTAAAGCTTTTACGCTCCAAAACATCCTGTGCCGCCGATAAAAGTGCTTCCTTTTCTTCGGGACTTTCTACCTGGTCAAGGGCATCGGTCATTTTCACATCGGAACTCAGCGGGTTGTATTCAGGGTTGGCTATGCTTTTGCTCACACTATAGAAAAGTGGCATGTGCAACCCAATTTTTTCAGGGAGCAAACGACCCAACTCGGTGGTAGCCGCAAAGTCGAACTGGTAACGGTTTTCCAAACTGCGCAAGGATGCAGACTGATTAATGCTTCCCCATCCTACCGACTGGGTGCTCCCCGACATGGAAATGCTTCCCAAATCGGCCAAACGCAGGGACATGCGGGCGTTGGAAGCCCAGCCGCCCTGTTCATCGAAATCACTCATTCGCAATTCGTTGACCCATACCTCAACCGATCGGGCCGACAGGTTGTTCCGAAGGGGGTTTCGAATCCCAATGTGCATCACCTGTACTTCTCCGATGCTAGGATTCCCTTTGATACGCAGTTTGTTTTTAATGTTTTTACCGTCGGGTGAATCGGGATCTTCTTCCTCATACTCCTGAGTTCGCGTCAGTGTAGAGCCGGCTTGTCTGATTTTGGCATCGCGGTTCAGTTTCAGTTCCGACAGCTTATTCAGGACCAAATCAATCCTGTTTTCTTTGGGCCAAACAAGTATGCGGTCGGCCAACAGCTCGTTGTTGTAAGAGGTAGTTGGTACTGGCGTAACTTTCAGGGGGATTTCATATTCGTAATAGTTGTCGCGGTCGGTTCCCAGGCGAACAAACAACGACAATTCGTAATCGTCCAGCGGCAGGTTTTCGATGGCTTCGGCATGAACCTCCATGCGCAAGCGTTTGTACTGGCGCATGTCGATGCCCATGTTTTTGTAAACCGCTTTGGCATCGCCTTTTTCAAGGTTTTGCACTTTTAAGAGCATCGATTGCTCATTCATTTTGATTTGGGTGGGGTTCGAAGGATCTACTTCCCGTTCGATCTCGGGCGGCAAAATGTAATTGATGGGCTTGCGGTTGTTGTTCTCCTCAATGTTGATGGAGGTCATTTCGAACTGAACATCGCTCGATACTGTGCCACCTCTTTCTGAAATGTCGGATATTTCCTTGCGCCAGTCGGCCCGAACCAGGTTCAGGGTTCCAAAACGCAAAATCACTGAATCTTCAAAATTCTTCAGGAACATCCGCATGAAACGAATAGATTTAAAGTCGGAAATGTTGCCGATTGTTTCATAATTATCTTTATCGGTCACCGGGATTTTAAACTGGTACCAGTGCACGGTTTCGGTCACGTCGTTTTTCAGCTTAACTTCCCTGGCAACTTTGTCG
>JAFGVJ010000247.1 GCA_016938055.1 Prolixibacteraceae bacterium | reverse complement strand
CTGAAGTTCACCACCATCCTGCAATACAGGCTGCAAGGTTCCTTCAGCATTTTGTTGGCTTGAAACAATGATGAAATCCTTGAAACGGGTCCATTCGTTTTTCAGCCATTGTACGGCCTGATCGGCCATGTAGAACGACTGAGTTTCAGCCAGCCAGTTTTCTGGTTCAAGCTCAAACAACCAGCCATTACCATAGGGATCCTGCATCAATAAACCTGGTGTTGATTCAATGGCCTCATTTTTCAGGGTTATTTTGCCTGTAACGGGAGAAAAGAGCTGCAATACTTTTCCGTTTTTTTCAATTTCAGAAAAGAGTTCACCTTTCTGTATCCTGTCGCCACTGTTTTTCAGCAATCGAACGCTCACGGCTCCTGTCATTTGCAGCAACAAATCATTGATGCCAACCCTGGCCAATCCGTTTCGCTCCAAAAAAGCCCACAAATGGTTCTTCCCATACAGCAATCCTCTGGGAATCTGTTGAAACGCAGGGCTCATTCGGGTCACCAAATCAGCAACAGTTACCGGGGCCACCCTGGGCTTCCGGGTAAACAATACCCAAAACGGAATGAGCAGAAGAAAAAAGAAAATGGTGATTAAGTATTCGATACCCTTGGTTTCGAATAAATTGTAATAGTTAAATTCACTCATATCTACGAATTTTTATTTTGATTCATGTACCCAATCGGGTGATTTACGCAATACCGGCATCCGGCGAACAATCCAGCGGAAAACCCATATTTCAATGAAAATGATGGTGAGTGTTACCACAACTTCCTGCCACGAAGGCACATATCGTACAGCTGCATCCCATTTGAACCCGATCATGGAAACATTGAGCCTGTTCAAGAGAATGCCCAGCAAGGTAAGGATGGCAGCTACACGGATGAGCAGCATTTTTCCGTTCCTTGAACTATAGAAGAACAGGAACATTGGGAGCATCACAAATCCGATAATTTCGATCAGATACCAGTATCCCATGGGGGTGTTCAGGTATTCCCAGTTCTTTTCGTGCACAAAAATAATGATGGTCATGAAGAGGTACACGAACATGGCCAGGGTGCAAATTTTGGACAAGCCTTGCACAATGCTGTCGTGTTTTTTATGACTATCCTTATCGAGTTGATCGGCAAATACCTTATGGCTGATGGATCCTTCGAAGATGATCAGTGCAAGACCGGCAAAAACACTGGAAACCACAAACATGAGTGGCATGTATGCATTGTACCACAAGGGGTGTATCTTGTCTTTAGCCATTAAAAAGAGTGCGCCAATCCCGCTTTGGTGCAATACCGAAAGGGTAATCCCGAAGATCACTGCTCCCAGGGTCATGGCCGATAGCACCTTGCGCAATTTTGGGGCATGCAACCATTCGGCAACGGCGGGTGAAAACTCAAGCAACAGCGCCAGCATGTAAAGCAAAAAGTGCCAACCAACCAGGAATAACACAGAGCTTACGCCATAATTGTTCCCAATGATGACATTGATGATGCTCAGTGGACGGCCCAGATCGAGCAACAAGGCTCCGGAATAGAACAGGTAAGCGAGAAAACCATTCAGTACCGTGATACGCACGATGGGTTTGTACTTTTTCAGGTTCAGAATGTACACCATGAAAACCAATACATAGGCTCCACCCGCAAAAGCAACTCCGGTCACCACATCGAAGGCAATCCAAAGTCCCCACGGAACATCCTGGGTCAGGTTGGTAACAGCACCGATTCCCTGGGTAAAACGAATATAGATGATGTACAAACCCAGCAGCATGATGGGTACACTGATCACATTAAAGGGGGTAAAAATTTTCCCCTTGGGTTTTAATTCATTCAGCAGATAGCGAAAGCGGTTGAAAGGTACTTTTTCCGCTTCCTGGTTTTTCTGATAACTTGTGGTCATGTTCATCATGGTTTATTCCTCCTCGTTGTGATTTCTCTGTTTAGTCGCTTCGTGTACACCCAGCAGCAGGGCCGGCAATAAAATATCGACGGGTGCAATGGACGAAATGAATCCTTTGGTCAGTGCCGGATAAGAACTTTTCTGGATATTGGTATTGAAACCCAGTTCTTCAAAAGGAACCGGTGACAAATACAGCCAACCAGTACCACCTGCTTCGTGTTCACCGTAGATATGATCATGATATTCATCCGGATGCTCAACGATCCTGCGCCTTGCTTCTGCCAGCAATTCACGACGGGGCCCATATTTCAGAGCACCATTGGGGCAATTGTACACACAAGCCGGTTCTTCGCCTTGCTGGGTCAGTTCATAACACATGGTACACTTTTGAATCACCGGATTGGTGCTGTGGTATTCAAACTTGGGCATGTCGAAAGGACAGGACACCATGCAATAGCGGCAACCCATGCACTTGTCCTCACGCCAAATGACAGCCCCTTCGCGGGTTTTGTGCATGGCCTGGGTCAGACAAGCAGTGCCACAAGCTGGCTCGTTGCAATGCATGCACTGTGTTTTGACATAAACGACCCCTTTTGAGGTTTCTTTGGCATTGACTACGGTACGTTGCTTTTCGTTTGTTTTGCGTACCACGCCGACTTCGGGCCCATCTTCGGGATACTCCAATCCGTTGGCATCGGCACAATCGATCTCACAACCGGCGCAACCTTTGCATAAAACTGAATCGTAGAGTATACCATAGAATTCAACATCGTCCTTTTTTTCAGGACTGGCCACCAATTGCTTGCCGGTTGCAACAGCAACCCCTGTTAATCCGGCAATCTTAAAGAAATTGCGTCTGTTAATATCCATTGGTTTTTTTATTTGGTAATTGGGTTATACAATCTTAAATCAGTACTACAAGGATCAGTTTGCCTGATCCAGAAACTGAGTTTGAAAATCTTCCCACACTTCAGGTCCCATCCGGTGAAGCACATTGGTAGGTAATTCTCCTCCATCCTGCATGACCACGCTGGCTTCACCAAAATGATTTTTGCCTGCCACACGGGTAATGAAATCCTTGAATCGGGTAAATTCAACTTTCAACCATTCGGTGTATTTTTCTGCCATCCGCATAAATTCCATTTCGCGTGCCCAGTTACTTGGTTCAATCAGGTACACCCAACCTTCGTTATAAGGAGACTGATTTAAAAGGGTGGCTTGATCAACCAGGCGTGGGTTGAAAGAACGAATGATGCCGGTTACCGGAGAATTGAGGGTAATTTTTTTCCCGTCCACAATCAGGGTACAGAAAGGTTCCCCCTTTAAAATTCTGCTTCCTTCGTCTTTCAACTGAACCCGCGAAACAGGTCCTGTAATTTTTTGAATAAAGTCATCGATTCCAATTCTGACAATACCGTCTTTCTCCATGAAAGCCCAGGTATGAGTTTTATCATAAAGAACACCTCTAGGAACAGCCAGCGATTCAAGTTGAAAAACACCGGCGCTCTCTAATAAATCATGAGCCTGCCTCATTTTTCGGGTTTTGGAACGACGAAGTGTAAATTCGAAGTAAATCATCGCTATTACTACCAGTGAAAATAATGCCAAGAGGTAGGGCCAAATAGATTGATGATCGTTTGAAATTTCGGGTTGAGGTGCAACATGGTTGATTTTGCTGTATTTGGATGCAATCTCACTGTTTGCCAGTGGAGTAAGCCCCACAACAGTCACGTGTGACTGGCCTGCTGAGATCAACCAGTTCAGGAAATTTTTCTGAGCAGGGGTGTAATTGTGATCAGCAGTAACAGCATAAATATTTTGATAAAGTTCACCCGGATATTTTCCTATCCAAACTCCCCTGCTGAAAGCATCGGGTGTGGCATAAATGTTTTCAATTTGCTCAAGTTTTCCGTTTTTATTAAAATCAAAGGGCAACAATGCAAAACCATCGGGAAAAGATGTTGCTCCGGCTATCACCAGATCAGCAAGACGGCAAAAGCCTAAAGCAGCGGGTTCTTTTGATAATTTCGCCAAAAGCTCCTCAAGGGTGTTCACTGCCATCATCCCTGCCACTACATCGTGATTCACAAAATTGGCAAGATTGTTCTGCGTTCCGTCGTTATTGATACGATACAAAGTGATTTTTTGATTTGGGGCATTTCCCATCAAAGCACCCCAATTAAAAGTAGCAGGGTTTTCGAGCGCATTCTTTAACATTTCAGCTGAAACTCCTTGGTCCATCAGGGCTGCAAAATGAGGATTTTGTTTAGAAATGACCGGCACTACAATTTCACGTCCTATGACCAAATTCCATCCATTTTCAACCTGAATTTGAGCCAGTTCGCTTTCCTTTGCAATGATCAATTGATCATCCTCAAGATGTGCTTGTCCCCGGAACCCATTTTCAAAATCAAAAACTTCTAGGGAAGAACCCTCTTGCTTGCTGTAACTTTCAGCCCAGACAGAAACAAGGGTTTGAGTTTGTTCCGTGGTAAAAACAGTGATTGAAACGTTTGTAGCATCATTGTTAGTTCCATTTTTGCCAAATCCGAATAAAGTGCTACCCAGAATCAGCCCTGCTGTTAAAATGATTTTTGTTTTCATTGTATTGATGTTTAAAGTTGTTTTATCTGAACCAAATGCCTGCTTCACTTTTATCGTTAAAAAAAATCAGCGGCATTCATTGGTTGACAACTATGATGCCAAAGCATTTTTCGACAGCTTATCTATCTCTTTATCTGTTCTTTAAATCACCTTGCAATGAAATTTACAACACCCAATATTGTTGTATTTTTAAACACTTATTTTTGACATTTTATCTTTTACTCTGTTCCTCATTTGTTTAGATATAGTGCTGCATTTTTAATCACTGTTTATCTTTTAAACACCTTCTTCATATTGCATTGTTATTCTGATGGTTACAAAGTTGCATTTTTATTAAATATTCAATGACTCGAAAACATTTATCCGAGAAATGAGAAGGAAAAAAACGATTTAAAAGTTGAAATGGCCTTGTTTGAAATGGGAACACAGCAAAAAAACCATTACAATTCAATGAAAAATTCAAATTTTAAGTCCCGGAATTCGACAAATTCAGATCAATGAATTAATTTTAACCATTGAAAATAAACGCCATAATTATACCGTACCAATGAGGTTCATATTCATCATCCTCCAGCTATTAATCTGGACCAGTGCTTTTTCACAAGTTCCTGCAGGCTATTACGATGCTGCAAACAAGCAATCGGGGATCGCCCTGCAACAAAGTTTGCATGATATCATCGACAATCATACCGTAGTCACTTATTCAGGGCTTTGGACTGCTTTCCAATCGACCGATGCCAAAACTGACGGCACAGTGTGGGACATCTACTCTGACCGTCCCGGTGGAACTCCCGATTACGTGTACAATTTTGGCAGCCACCAATGCGGGAATTATTCTGCCGAAGGCGATTGCTACAACAGGGAACATACCTTTCCTCAGAGCTGGTT
>JAFGVJ010000246.1 GCA_016938055.1 Prolixibacteraceae bacterium | reverse complement strand
CGGAGAGTGAGGGATTCGAACCCCCGGTACCCCGAAGGGTACAACAGATTTCGAGTCTGCCCCGATCGACCACTCCGGCAACTCTCCCAACATCATGATCAACATGCAAAGTGTGGTCTTTCGAAATTGCGCTGCAAATATAAAAAAGATTTTAAACTTCATATTGGTTTTTATAAAAGCTTCCCATTTCATTGATGAATGTAAAACTTTGGGGAACTTTATTTTGTTATTCATTATGTACAACCTAAAACAAGCAACAATTATGGAAAAACACCAACATTGTGAAGTATTCGGAACCCTTGAAAAAATTGAACAGTTCAACACCCTTCACGAAAACATCATTCCCGGCTCGCTGGTTTTTGAATCGCCGGCCCCGTTTTCGGGATATTACAATGAATTTGATTCACCCACTGCTGACCTTAGCCCCCATTATATTTATATTGGAATACTGACCACCTATGCTGTTTTTGATGTCGTAAGAGCTTTGCAAAAAGTCAGGCAGGAGTTTGATTTTGACCTGGATGCCGCCAAAGCTTTTGTACGTTTTAACGACAGGTTTTTTAATGTGATTCGCTTGCGTCACATCACTGATTACGCACAGATCAGAGCTGTTCAGGAGTCATTTGTAAAACATGGAATCGGTATGCTGATGGCCCACGGCAACTGGCAAAATGTTTCTACTCATGTGACCCTGAAAAAAGTGTTCTGTCTTCAAACCATATCCGACGACATTTACAAAGATGCCTGTGAACCCAACCATTATTATTTGCGAATTCCCAAAACTCTCACTTTTGAAGAGTTTGCCGATGTAACTGCCAAGGTGCGTTACAATTGGCTCGATAGTAAGTTTGATGCTGCTTTGGGATATTTTTTGAAGGAGCAGGAGGTTGTTGAAATCATCAGGATTTATTCCGGGGTTCTGGAACTTGCCCAGTTGGATGAAATCAGGAAACTATATCTTCAAAAGATCAAATAAGTTGCATCAGGTTTATCGTAACGCTGAACTCTTGATTACATCAATTCCCGGGCTTCCTGCTGAATAAAAAGGATGGCTGTACGGATGGGATCATCGTCCGATTGGGCAAATTCACCCAACAATTCAGTTGCATATTCCATGTACGGTGCTTCGGGTTGAATATCGTCGGCCATTGAGCTGATCAGTTGTATCATGCTCTGACGGGCAGCAACCACCATGGCCCAGGCCTCGGCAGTAATATAAATTTGTTGTGAAAGGTTGTGCTCAAATTCTTCCCTGATGTTTTCACTCATGGCCCTTTGTAAACCGGCAGTGGTCATGCCTGTTTGGGCTGTCCGCAAGATCAATGATTCAGGCTTTATTCGTTCGAGGAACAATACCAGCCGTTCATAGGCTTGTAAACGCAGGGGCAGGGTTTCCTCCGAAAACTTCACCCTGATTTCTTGTTTTCGTTGTTTTTCAAACTGATCGAAAAACGATTTCAGCATGTAATACACAAACAAAAAGATGACAATGAGCGGAAAAAGTAGTGCAATTGCATGTTCAATGATGAGCTGCCAGTTCATTTTTATAGTTATTTGGTTACATTTTATTAATAATTGATCAACAATTGTATCAGCTTGTAAATCTGAAACACCAATTATTTCAATATTTTAATATCTTTCGGACGTATTGCAAACTTACAAATTTTTTAGGCATTTGGCTTTTTTCCCAAAGTGGCGAATATGTTTTGAAAATAAAGATAAATACTGAACAGATGAATCCGCAAGCAGAAGAACTCAACCGAATTATTCAGACCAAAAACCCTGTTGTTTTTGAGCTCTTGTCAGAAAAAGGAAAGAATATTTTCTTTCCGAAGAAGGGTATCCTGGGACAAACAGCCGATGCCAAAGGAACAAAAATCAACGCAACCATCGGAGCAGCTGTAGAAGACGATCTTTCGCCCATGCGCCTTGAGTCCATTGCCTCGCGCATTGGAATCGATCCCTCACTGGCATTTCCCTACGCCCCCAGTTATGGCCGCCCCGATATCCGAGCCAAATGGAAAGCCATGATTTTCCAGAAAAACCCCTCATTGAAAGGTACTGAAATCAGTTTGCCGGTAGTAACCAACGCCTTGACACACGGGGTGAGCATGGCTGGATACCTGTTCATGGACGAAGCCGAAGAAGTGTTGGTTTCCAATTTGTTCTGGGGTAATTACAATCTGATATTGAACCATGCATATGGTACAAAAATTAAAACATTCAACCTTTTCAAAGAAGGTGGTTTCGATTTGGACGATTTTGAAGCGAAACTCAACGCTGGTGGTGTTGGCAAGAAAGTAGTGATACTCAATTTCCCCAACAATCCTTCGGGATACTCTCCTACATACAAGGAATACGATGGCATTGTTTCGATCCTCGATAAAGCTGCCAAAGCAGGTAATAAAATTGTAGTCGTTTTGGATGATGCCTATTTTGGCCTGGTTTTCGAAGAGAACATTGCTACCGAAAGTCTCTTCCCGGCCTTGGCAAAACTGCACGAAAACATTCTGGCAGTGAAGGTCGACGGTCCTACTAAAGAAGATTACGTCTGGGGATTCCGTGTTGGCTTCATAACTTATGGTGTGAAGGGTGGCGAAGCCGAATTATACACCGCACTGGAAGCCAAAACTGCAGGTGCAGTGCGTGGAAACATCTCCAATGCTTCCAACCTGTCACAGTCGTTGTTGGTACAGGCCTTTGAAAATGAAAGTTACGAAGCCCAAAAAGCGGCCAAGTTTGACATCATGAAACAACGCTACGATGCTGTTAAAACTGCTTTGAAAGATGAAAAGTACGAGCAGTATTTCAAGGCCTTGCCCTACAATTCGGGCTATTTCATGTGTGTACAATTGGTTGAAGGCATCGATGGCGAAGCACTTCGTAAGTTGTTGATTGAAAAATACAGTATCGGTATCATTAACCTGAACAATGTGATCAGGATTGCCTTCGCGGCAGTTGCTGCCAGTCAGGTGAAAGAAATGTTCGAAGGTTTATACCTGGCTTGCAAAGAGCTAAAGGGATAATTGCTGAAATGAAGTAAACAAAAAGAGGCTGCCGGTTGAATAACTGACAGCCTCTTTCCTTTGAAACTGGTTTACTGAACTTGCTCAATATTTTCAGGTGTATTCAGTTCAAATTTTATTTTCGACAATTTGGTGGTGGCAAAGAAAATGTAAAGCCCCAGTGCGAAAATGATGATGACCAGCGCACTCCAGGGGGCTTTGCGAATCAGGCGTATACCCATGCTAACTGCTGCCAGTATGCCCGTAATGCCGAGTAATATCAACATTTTGGTAACCCGTTCCACATGGTCAGCTACCAATCCTTCGGTTTGTGGTGAGGGAATCATCCCGCTCAGTAAAACCCCGATGGCAGCCAAGCCAATCAAAAGAAAATGGATTTCGCCATAAATTCCCCTGGCTGGTTTTTTTTCAATCCAGGCATAAATGTAGAGCCCCAGACCACCAAACAGGAAATAGGGTGGTACACTTCGCAATAAAACTTCAAGTTGGTCAACAGTCATCATGCTTTTGCTGTTTATTTTTTCCAAAAGTACAATTAATTAAGCAGTGTATTCTTTTGAATGTTTTGTAATATTGATGAAAAATTGTTGAATCACTTAATTTTGAAGATCATGCGCCATTTCAGTTTTCCGGTTTTTATCATTGCCTTATTTTTAATGGCTTCGTGCCAAACGCTCACAAAGGTACAAGCTCCCTTGACCCTCGCTTTTTACAATGTTGAAAACCTGTTCGATACCATCGATGCTCCCAATAAAATTGATGAAGAATTCATGCCAGGTGAACCAAAAAATTGGAATACCGAGCGTTACAATAAGAAATTGACCGACTTGTCGAAAGTGATTGCTGCCATCGATCCGGTCAAACTACCTGTTTTGCTGGGCGTGTGTGAAATCGAAAACGATGCAGTATTGAAGGATCTTGCAGCGCAAGCTCTTTTGAAAAAGGCACATTACAACATCGTTTGGAACGATGGTCCCGATGAACGGGGAATTGATTGTGCGCTGCTGTATCAGCCATCGGTTTTCCAGGTGTTGAAAACAGCGTTTCTTCAGATAGTTGATCCCAATGACCCTGATTTCCTGACCCGAGAGGTTGTATATGTGGAAGGAAGCATGAATGGTGAAATTTTTCATGTGTTGGTGAATCACTGGCCCTCGCGCCGTGGTGGTGATGAAGCTTCAGAACCCAATCGTATTTTGGCTGCCAGTGTTGTGAAAAATAAGGTCAGTGAGATATTTGCTGCCAACCCGGCTGCCAACATCATCATCATGGGTGATATGAACGATGAACCTTCGAACAACAGTCTGGCAAAAGTTTTAGAAGCCAAACCAAATACACAAAAAGCCAGTGATCAGCAACTGGTCAATCTCATGTACGATGAATTTGAAAAAGGGGAAGGTTCATACAATTATCGAGGAGACTGGAACATGATTGACAATCTTTTGATTTCAGGTGCACTCATCAATAAAACCAAGGGCTTAAAATCGAAAGCCGACAATGGTTTTGTCTTCCGACAATCATTCATGGAGTTTAAAAATGATCAGGGTGAAATCTCTCCCAACCGCACGTACGGTCGTGATTATTACGGAGGAATCAGTGATCATTTTCCAATTTACATGATTCTGGAATAAGGCTAAACTGCGTGGTCATTACTGCGT
>JAFGVJ010000245.1 GCA_016938055.1 Prolixibacteraceae bacterium | reverse complement strand
GTTGATTTTACAAATTCGTGTTGTAATAAAAAAAGAGACGATACCTTTCCCGTATCGTCTCTTTTCGGCATTTGCTTAATTGTCTTGCGCAAAATCGGGGCGTTCAAACCATTGTTCCAATGTTTTACCATAGCCCTCTGCCTGTTCAACTGCATAATTGGGTATGGGGAAATACTGGCTTGTTGGAGTATAGCCTTTACGCAAGGCAGTTAGTTTACGGTATTTGTTGAAACGGATAAGATCAATTTTACGGCAACCTTCGAACATCAGTTCATGACCACGTTCTTCCAATAAGGCATCTAAAAAGCCCTGATAGCTGGCTATGGCATCTCCGCTTAAAGCTGGCAGTCCGGCACGATCCCTAACGTCGTTCACGGCTTGAAGCGCATCACCGGTGGGAACTGCCTGATCCCTGCGGGCTACTGCTTCTGCATACATTAAAAGTACATCGGCCCAACGGGCTAAAGGAATATCGGTGGGTTGAAACGAACTTTCAATTTCGACGGGAAATTTATTGATGATAAATCCAGACCATAAATCACCAATGTCGTCCCTGGTTACCACTTTAAAGTCATTTCTCACATAAGAGGTCAAAATGGTATTCCTACGATGGTCTTCCGGATCGAAAGTATCGTAAAACTCAGGAGAAATGTTGAAACACTGTCCCCATCCGCCTCCTTGTGGATAAAAGGGTGAAGGCTCTGTTTTGTCCTTATCCATATATTTTGAGACGTCCCAGGGCAGAACATAAAACGACAACGGATTAAAGTTTCCATTGGCTGCTGAGCCATCTCCGGCCGGATTGGTTGATACTGCTGCTATCACTTCAACATTAAATTTGTTGGCTTGCTTGAACTGGTTGGCATAGGCATCATCACCACCGTCACGAAATAAAGTGTATCCCGAAGCGCTCAGTTGATTGTACATTTCGATGGCTTTTGCGTAATATCCATCCATATGGGAACCTTCATTCAAGCTATGGCGCATCAGGCAGAACCTTGCATAATCGGCTGTATATCTACCATTGGGCTGGCTGTTTGGCATATTGGCCACTGCAAATTCGAAATCGGCAGTTATCCATTCAGTCATTTGCTCTAATGATGGGCGTACCATATTCTGCTCGGCTTCGATATTTCCTACTAATTCAGGATCTATAATAACAGGTACCGGCCCGTAGATGTGAAGTAAATAGTACATCATTAGACCCCTCAACAATTTAGCTTCACCAAGTAATTCATTCTTTTTTTCATCAGTAAGTACAGTGGTTTCTTCAATGTCACCTATAATTTCTGTAAACCTGGTAATATCCCTTACTTTTTCAAAATGAGATACGCTACTGTTCGAGCTTCGGCCATAATATACACAATCTTCATAATTGGCTTGTGAAAGCAAAGTCCAGGCGCCACCCCATGTTCCAATTTCCCAAGCATTGCTAACATCGGTTGTAACATCGAAGAGTCTTACAATTCCTCCCTCTGCAACATAGAAATTATGTTGATTTACCCCGGTGAAATTATATACCCAATTCACAGAGAATGGCACATAACAAGCCATCATATAGGCTTCAAAATCTGATTCGGTTTGTGGGAAGTTGGTTGTAAACAGCCTACCGTATATCTTAGGTTCAAAATTATCTTCACAACTGCTGAAGAGCAGCGCAGATAATATTATTGCTATTAATATAATTTTCTTCATTGTTCTAATACTTAATTAGTTAAAATTAATTCTCAAACCTGCAGAAAATGTCCTGGTTTGTGGATATTCTGCTTTACCACCTTTGTAACTTCCACCAGTACGGACTTCAGGATCAAAACCTTCGAAATTGGTAAAGGTTAAAGGATTCTGAGCATCGATGTAAATACGCAAATTGCTTACATACTGACCTAACTGACCCAGTGCCTGACCGCTGATGTTATATCCAAGTGTAATATTCCGAACGCGCAAAAAGGAGGCATCCTGATAATTAATATCGGTTCCGGCACTTCCGGGCAGTGATACCGAGGCGAGATTCCAGGCAATACCGGGCATGGTACCGTCGGTATTGGTTTCAGAGTTCCACAGGCGTTCTGCAAACTTGTTTGAGTTATTGACTTCGTTGGCTAAGTTTCCCGCATGTGCCCAATCTAAAGCGTAGTTGTATTTATTCATGCCAATTTGAGAGTACATAAAGATGTTTAAATCGAAGTTTTTGTATCTGAAGTTGTTTCCGAAACCAAAATAGATATCGGGAACTTCGTTATTCATGACCACATCATCGACTGTGATTTCACCATCATTGTTCTGATCGACAATAACCGGATAGCCGGGAAGACTTGCATTTTCAGGTTGCGATGCCGGAAGATTGCTCAAATCGGCATTGAGAATACCATTGGTCTCGTAGTAGTAACGGGCATTTTGGGGAGCATCTTTCTGTAGTTCGTATTCATTGAAATTGTAGTTGGGCATCCTTTCTTTCCAAATGGAGTTGTATTTGGTTAATGTCAGGTTTGAACTCCATATAAAGCTGCTTGTTTTTACAATTTCACCTGTAAGACTGGCATCCCAGCCCTCTCTTCTTAAATGTGCACCGTTAATGGGGTATTCACCAAACATCGACAAGCCGGGAGTATTGGCTTCGCCGAGCATGTCGGTGATGTCGTTCTGAAATAGGTCGAAGCTACCTGACAGTCTGTTGTTCAGCATGTAAAAGTCGACTCCCACGTTCTTCATAATGGTTTTCTCCCAGCTTACATCGGGATAATCAAGGCCTCTTTTTGTAATAGGAATATACTGTACACTTCCACCATCGAAAGTAACCCGGCCATAGGGTGCAAAGGTGCCGTAAAGCGTAGTACCCAGGTTGTCGCTGCCGGTTTCGCCGTAACTTGCTCTTACTTTCAAAAGGTCGATCCACGATACAGAGTTTAAGAAGCTTTCGTTTGACACCTTCCATGCCATCGACAAGGAGGGGAACATGGCATATTTCTTTTCAGGGAAAAATTTATCGGTACCATCTCTGCGGAGTGTTGCAGCAATGACATAACGATCGAGTAGGTCGATATTTGCACGGACAAACTGTGATCTTTTTTCGTTGTCGTAACGGCTCGATCCGGGCTTATAAACCCCGCTGGTTGCACTGATATTGTCATTCGCAATTGCATCGTGCTGGCCGTCGTAAGCGATGTTGAGCCCGTTGCCTGAATTCAAATATTTACCCATGCCTGCTACCAGGTCAACTGTAACTACATCGGCAAACGACTTAGTGAAATTCATTGTTGCCTCGAATGTTTGGTTTACACGGTTGTTGTAAGCCAGGTTGCCTCTGGAGCGATACATCTGATCGAAATAGACATACGATGGAATGTAAACCGAACGGTTGGTGTTTTCGCTGTTGTTTCCGTATAGTAAACGCAAACCCAGAAGATTTTTTACAAGATCGATATCAGCAACAAAGTTCATATAGGCCCCGCTGCTGTAGGTATCGTCATCAATCTCCTGCATGGCTACCGCATTGGGAATATTCAAAAACTGGGAATATTCACCTTCTTCATCCCTAATGGGTATGTACGAAGGATACGAGAGGGCAGATGTTAATGCTCCGGCAGCCTGGGCACCACGGCCACTCGAGGTTCCACCTACAGATGAATTGTCGTATCTGTTGCGGTTGACATTAACAATTGATGTTAGTTTTAAAAAGGGGAATAACTGAAGTTGTACATTGCTCCTCAATGAATAGCGGGTCATGCTTGAATTGGAAACATTACCAACATGTTGATAATAATTACCTGACAAATAGTAGCTTACTTTCTCACTTCCACCATTAATGATCAGGTTATGATTGGATATACTACCATTTTTTAGGATTTCATCTTTCCAGTTGGTGGTTTTAGCGTTTGCAATATCTTCATCAGTATATGGTTGGGTCCAGCTGTTATCAAAAGCATTTGGGCCATAGGCCTCCATTTTTTTGTTGAACAGGTACTGTTCTTTACTAAAGCTGTTCACCATGCTCATATATTCCTGCGCATTAAGCGGTTCAATATAATCGTAGTTGCTTACCATCGACTGGCTGCCATCGTAGGTTATTTTCAATGGGCCTTTTTTTCCCTTTTTGGTTGTGATCAAAATGACACCATTTGCAGCATCAATACCATATATTGCAGCAGAGGCATCTTTTAAAACCTCGATCGACTCAATGTCTTCGGGGTTTAAACCTGCAAGGCCGGCACGGTCGACCGACGATGGTATAACCGTAGTAGAACCTCCGGAACCGGGTTCCAGAGAACTGCCCGGCATTACTACGCCATCAACAACATAAATCGGATCGCCACCCCCGCGAATCGAGATATCAACATCGCCTCCCGGCTGAGCACTGCTTATAGTCGCCTGTAAACCAGCAGCACGTCCCATAAGTAATTGTGACATGTTGCTGTTGGCCGATTTGGCGATTTCGTCGGTGTTCACTTTGGAAATGGATGTTGTGAGGTTCTTTCTTGAGACAGTACCATATCCAACGGCCACCACTTCTTCCAGACCAATATTACTGGTTGCCATAACAACATCAATTGTGGTACGGCCATCAATATTGACTGTTTCGCTTTGGTATCCTATAAACGAAAATACCAACTGTGTTGCCTGTGATGGTACTTTAATGGAATAATTTCCATCAGGGTCGGTAACCGTACCAATGCTTGTGCCGGGCACAACAACGGTTACTCCCGGGAGCGGGCTTTCTGTATTGTCTGTTATTCTTCCTTTGATAAGCGATGTGGCTACATCATTTTGAGCGTAGGAATTAATAGTAAATAACTGGGAGACAAATACAAGGATTATCATGATAATCCTAATTTTATAAAGCAATAACGGTTTTCCGTTATTAGGCGATTTACATAAAATTAGACTGTTGTTTCTTTTCATTATCAGAGAATGTTTAGTTAGAACTATAGATTGTTAATTTGTTACGTAATGCATCATACTAGTTGGTTCATTTGAAAAGTTCATTGTTTCTAAATTCATTTCTTTTTATCTATCATAGGCAGGAGCTTTTATTGGTTATTTACTTCGAAGATTATTGTGCTGTTTTAAGGCTTTCACTAAAAGCAATCATAGTGGTAATTCACACTGTAAATGTACCTTCAGGTCCAACGCGGGCAAAGCACATATCGGACAAATTTGAATAGGAAATAGCCAGTAAAAGAGCTAAGGCATAAGTTATTAATGCGCAGCGCAGGTTGAAGGCACAATTCGTTGATGACCCACAATAGAATCGATCGGTGAGTTTTGGTTTAAATTGAATCAGGCCTCAGGCGATTGAACGCATGAGACCTGATTTTCTGCCTAACAAAGTATGAACAGAAGGGTGAGCTCTTATTTCTCTGATTAGCGAAGGTGACAGCTACTCATATATAGCATATCGGCTAATGTGTGTTTGTCTGTCAATCATCATTTGAATGATATACACTCCGGGTACCATGCCTTTGCAGGGAATTTCGGCATGAGAATTTTTAATGTCTGTTATCGATTTAAGCAAAGTACCGTTTATCCGGTAGATTCTAATGCTTTCAATATTTCCCGCAGATTTTACGGATAAGCTATTCCCTGCAGGTACAGGGTAGATGGTAAATGGTTTTAAAGCATCATTTTGGACTGTTGAGGAAACTTCACCAGGGTGATTAAGGCATTCTGACGAAGGTATAGTTTCGTTTGTATTGTCAACTGAGCGGACACTCATATAATCGATATTTGGTAATCCTTCGGCCGTGGTTGATGTGATGGAAATAGGCACTTCTCCAACTTCAGAAACATTATAATTTACAGATGAAAAATCCCAGGCAGTCCACGAATCTGTTGATTCAAATGGTACAACACCAATGTTTTTACCGTTAATCGTAACATTTCCTGGCCGTGTAGATGTGCCAGCATAACGGAATTGAATCTGGTAAGCACCTGTTCCAACAAAGTTAACCGACCAGTTTACAGTTACATCCACAGCATTATCTGAGTTAATAAAACCTGCACCGGTGTAGTTATTATGGTTCGCATCGATGGTGCCAGCATTATTTGATATTCCGCAGTACCCGTCAGAATTTTCCTGAAAAATGGTCATGACCCCTACCTGCACAGTAACTGTTTCTGATTTTACAACTATTCCACTGGTGTCGGTTGCAGTTGCATAAATATCATAATTGCCTACGCCTGGATTAGGAAATTCATACGAATAGGGTTCTTCTGCTATTTCGGCTACGGCTTTACTGTTAACATAAAACGTTACTTTACTGATTTCGCCAGCTAAATGATTTGCACTGGCCGTGATTGTTATATTCTCGTCTGGCTGGTATGTTTTTCCTCCTGTTGGTTCATCGAGGGAAACATGAATGATGCTTGCCGGATCGGTATGTTTGATTCCCAGATAGGCATCCATTGCTATGGTGGGTTGCCTTGTTGCAGGATCCCAGGCTGTTAATTCGTATCCAAACATGGCTTGAGGTTCCCAGAAGAAACAGCCTAAGCCGCCGAAGGTCATCATGGTGTCCATCAACTCGACCAAAAAATTATTGGATATGTAGGGCTCGTACCAGTAATGGCCAGTTTCAACCACCATCACTTTAGTATCATACCTCGATATCATGTCTTTCATGTTGGCTACCGACCTGTTTATTTCAGTTTCCCAATCGAGATGTGCCCAACGCGGATAGGCAGACATTCCAATAATGTCCCATTTTACGCCTCTTTGTTTCAGGGCATCGAACATCCACCGGTACAGGTTGTTTTCGTCGGCATCGGGTAAATGTACAATGGCCTGAATGGTACTGTCGATGGCTTTTATTGCATCGTAGCCACTGTTGATCATTCTGGCAAAGTTATCCATGCCACCGGGCGTGTCGTTGGTATTTCCGTTTGGCCATAGCATTCCGCGCTTTGTTTCATTTCCAATTTGCACCCAGGCCGGCGTTACCCCGGCATCTTTGAGTGCTTTCAATACATCGAAGGTATGGTTGTATACATCTTGTACGAGCTGATCGGTAGTGTGGCCTTCCCATGCTGAAGGGATGTATTGTTTTCCCGGATCGGCCCAGGAGTCGCTGTAATGAAAATCGATCATCACTTTAAATCCTTTGTTATGAGCTTCTTTTGCCTGCCTGACCACCTGGTGTTTGCCATGAGCTCCATTTGCCGGGAACCATACCCTGTACCGAACAGCATTAAGTCCCTGTTCTTTTAAAATGGTCAGAAGATCTTTCGGAATGCCATTTTTATCTTTCAGGTTTGAGCCACCCCAGCTAATATCAGCACCAAAGGCGAAAGCTTCATTCGCACTTCTGTCAAAAATGGTATCGCTTAGCCCTTGTCCATAGGCATGATTTACATTCAAAGTGATGCAGAATGACAGGGTAAGTAGTAGAAAAATTATCTTCATTTTAGTTTGAAAAGGGCGGTTCATCATTATGTATTCTGTTAAGTATTCCAAATAAGCATTTGCCAATTATGCTCAGGTTGAAGTGACCATTGGCGATGCATTTAACATAGATAAAAGTAGTGCGATACAATACTTTTGGAAAGCACATAAAAGACAAATAGGAACATTAATTGACTCCGGGTTCAGTTTTCTGCATCTCGACATATTCCCGGGGAGTCTTGCCAAACTTAGCATGGAAACATTTTGCAAAATAGGAGTGGTTTGAAAAACCAACCATGTACATGACCTCGGCAATGGTAAAGTTTTTATTTGAAAGGAACATTGCTGCTTTTTTCAAGCGGATGGTTTTAATGTATTCAATCGCCGTTAAGCCTGTAAGTTGTTTGATCTTTCGGTAAAGTTGTTTTGGGCTTATTTCAGCGAGCTCACACAACAGATTCACATTAAGCCCGGGATCGGCAATTTTGTCTTCAATAATTTTAGTGATTTTTGCCAGGAACTTTTCATCCAGCGATGCTGTCTTCTCAATTTTTGGCGATGAGATATGTTCGATCCGGGCTTTTTTCTCCAGGATCTTTCTGTTCTCCAGTATTTGCTTTACCCGGGAATGCAGAATTGTTGAATCGAATGGTTTGGCAATAAAGGCTTCGATGTTCAGTTCTATACTTTTCAATTCGGTTGCTTTATCGTCTTTGGCCGTTAAAAAAACCAAAGGAATGGTAGCGGTCGAAATGTTTTTTTTCAGGCGGTCTGCCATCTCCAGTCCATCCATTACGGGCATCACCACATCAGAGATAATCAGATCGGGTTTAAGTTCCATACAGGCTTTCAGCCCGGTTTTACCATTGTGAGCGACAACGCACCGGTACTCGCCAATAAAGGTATTGTATATAAACTCGGCGATGGCTGCATTGTCTTCAACAATTACAATAAGTTGTTTGTCGGTGCTTTGGTGTGGATTTAATTTGACATCCGGCTGGTTTTCTATATTCGATTCCAGAATTGGTAAACATACCGAAAACGTGGTGCCTTCGCCCATTTTAGAAAGAACATTCACTTCACCTCCATGCAACTCGATGTAGTTTTTTACTATAAAAAGTCCTATTCCGGTGCCTTCGTTGGCCCTTTGATTTTCCTGCGACTGGTAGAAGCGTTGAAAAATATAAGGGATGTCCTGCCCGGGTATTCCGATCCCGGTATCTGATATCTTTATTTCCACCGTGTTGTCCTGTGTGTCGTGTTCAATCGAAAAGATGATGCTGTCTCCCTCATTTGTGAACCGGCAGGCATTGGAAAGCAGATTGTTAAATACCGATTCAATCTTAACCAGGTCGATATTCAAAAACAGTTGCTCTGTGTTGGTATTAAAAATGAATTCAATTTTTCTGTCTTTCATGCCTTCTTTGTAGGTCATGAATATACTTCGGGCGAATTCGACCAATTCGACCTTCGAAAGAAGCAAACCGATATTCACCTTGCTGTCGTCGCGATAATAGTCAATTGCCTGGTGAATCAATGAATTCAATTTCATGGCATTTTGATGAACCATTACCAGCGCGTTTCTGTCATTCTCATTCCTGGTGCCTTGAATAAACCTTGTTAAAGGAGCAATAATCAGACTAAGCGGGGTTTTGAATTCATGGGCAATATCAGTAAAGAATTCAATTTTAAGCCGGGCCTGTTCGAGGTTTTTTTCTTTTTCCAGTCGTTCATACTCTAAGAGTTTTTTTGATATGATGAAATAGAAAACCCACCAGATTAAGGTAATCGAAAGTGTTAAATAGATTAGTTTTGCAAGCAATGATCCGTACCAGGGTGGAGTTATTTTAATGGCAAAATCCCTGGTCAGACTGATAACTTCATCCTCATGCGACATCATCCCAATGGAAAGATGATAAGTTCCGGGATTTATTTTGTTGAGCTGAATACTGTTTTCACCCGAAGTAAGTGTCGTCCACTTTTCTTCTTCGTTTAGTTTATAAATAAATTGCCCTTTCATTTCTTTTGAATAGGACAAGTCGCTTAGCTCAATTCTGATGTTGTTTTGAGTATAGTCTAATTCGATTTGCTTTATGAAACGAACAGCCGATGAATCGGACTCATTGTTGAATTTTTGATTGTTAACATAAATTGCACTAATGATGATGTTTTCTGGTTTTGAATTATTTTTCTGATCAGGATTCAACAGCGTAATCCCATCTGTTCCGCCAAACATCAGGCATTTGGTGTCATTGTCGTAATACATGCTTGTAAAAACCTGATTGCTTTGGGCAATACGCCGGGTTTCGAAGCTTGTTTTATCAATCATCCAGAGACCATCGGTAGTCGATACCCAAATTGAATTGTCGAGCTCCGACATTGACAGCACGTCGGCATAATTGGCGCCTTTCAACCGGATGGTATGTACCGTCTTTTGTTCATCAATACACAGCACGCCGTTTCGGTAGCCAACCCAGATATTTCCTTCTGCATCGTTCATCAAAAAGGTGGGAACATGGTCGGTGTAATTGTTTATAGGGAAATTGCTTACCTCATTGGTACGGATGTTTATAACATCAATAGTGGTGTGATGAATTAAAGCCCAAACATCACCGGCCCGGTCGAAAACCATAAAATCGACATTATTGCCCGACAAGCCATTTGATTTGGAAAACTGCTTATCGGCAATATAAGCTGTTCCCGGCTGAAGTAGTTTTTCTTTATCAATTACAAAAATCCCGTCTTTAAAACTGGCAATCCAGATCCGTTTCAAACTGTCTTCGAGCAGGTCGTAAGTCCAGTTGGCATTTCTCATTTTATCGGTCGAAAAAATCGAATACCTGATAAAGCGTTTTTGCCGGCTGTCGTATCTGTTTAGTCCGTAATCGGTAGCTACCCAGATGATGCTGTCGGAGTCTTCAAATACATCGCGGATGTGATTGTGAGCGATGTAATTTTCATCTTCGCCCATTTTAAACCAGCGGGTCTGAGCATCTTTTTCTAATATCTTACTGCTTTTGATCAGGCCGTTTGTTCCACCCAGCCAATAGTTTTGTTTTGAGTCGCGAAAAATGACATTGAATTGATTTCCTTCGCCACTACCGGTTATTTTATAAATGGGAACTGTATTAAAGCGACGATGCCGTGGCGATACGGAAACACCATTATCAGTCCCCAGCCAGATGTTATCGGCCTTATCTTTAAATACACACCAGACGATATTGTTAGCAAGCGAATTGGCTTCACGCGAATCGTGTACTACATGGGTTATTTCCTTCTCACTAAAAACATCGAGGCCATCGTCGGTACCCATTATGATATTGTTTTCGTGGTCGGTAGCCATTGACTTGACAACAGAAAAATTACCCATGTTTTCAAGTTGATCGCCAGCCGGGGAATAGCGTAACAGGTTAAAGCCCCTGCCAATCCAAATGCAGTTTCGAATTTCATCCTTCAACAAGGAGGTGATAAAAAAATTATCTGAATCGGCCGGATAACCCAGGGCCTCGAAATGTTTTGTTTTCATCTTGTACCTGCCAAACTGGTCGTTTGATCCGAGATACAGATAGCCTTCGTCCTTTAGTAAAGCATATACCATTCCATGCTTTTTGCCATTATTGCTTCCATCCATCAATTCGATCATTTCGCCCGACAAGAAATTATAGACGAACAAACCGTTGGCACAACCAATCCACAGTTCATCGTTCGTTTTCACCAAGGCTCTTACATCGTTGGTAAAAGGGGTGAAGAAAGCTTCGTACCGTTCTTTTTGTATGTTGTAGAAAACAAGACCTGATTCAGATCCCAGCAGCAAATGGGTGCTGTTGTACAATAAACCGCAGTTGATAGGGTTGCTATATGTATTGGGAGAATAATGAGGATAGGACTTATAGCCATCGAAACTATAAAGTCCGTTGTTGGTTCCCATCCACATCAATCCCATCGAGTCCTGGGTAATAAAACGCACCGAGTTGGGCCCATTGCTCAGTTTATAATTGTCAAAAAACTGATAATTGCCTGCCCATGAGTAGGAATTCAAGAGGAAAGCAAAGAGCAAAAAAACGATACGGATACGGTGCATATATTCTATTTCAAATAAGATCGGTAGTTTGTTAAAATTTCTTGAAGCATTTAATAGGAGTTATTTGTGTTTTGATTGAATAATTGTTTAAAGTGCTTTACTGTTGAGTGCAATGTGCTTTCCACATTATTTCTCTGTTTGAATCACTTCATTCGTGTTGACAGCCTCTGCTTCAGTTTTATCAAATACCACTGTTGGCCACTCGGCTCTGTCCCAGGTAATTTCTCGTACAAGCAACTTTGAACGTCCCCGATCCTGTTTGTCGTAGGCATGAGCAACGAACCAGGTTTTGCCATCGAAATCGTAAACAGCACAGTGGCCAATGCCGGCATAATCGTCGTTGGGGCCGGCCACAAAAGTTCCTCCTCCCGCGTACAGAGGCACACCGTTTTTATCGAAATAGGGCCCGCGAATATCGCGCGATCTGCCAACAACTGTTTCGTAAGTACTGTCGAGTCCCCTGCAGCAATAACCAAACGATACAAATAAATAGTAATACTGATGCCTGCGATAAATAAAGGGTGCTTCGATGGTTCCATCGCCGGGATCGGTATCGGGCATTCCAAAGGTACGTTCCTGCTTGGCCACCGTGTACCATTCCTGTGGTTCGGCCAGCGATTTCATGTCAGGAGCAAGTTTCACCAGTTTGATACCGCCCCAGAAGGAGCCAAACGACAGCCAGCCGGTGGTTTCTCCGCCCCATTTTCTTTCAAAATAGACGTTGGCATCAATGGCGTTCCAAAAATCACGCCCGGGAATCGACTGAAGGATCATTCCATGATCGACCCATTCATAATTGGGGTCATTCTGGTTGAGTGTTTTGTTGGTCATAACACCAATGGCTGAAGTGTTTTTTGCAAAAGCCGATGGTGAATAATACAGGTAGTATTCGCCGTTGTAATATTGAATATCGGGAGCCCAATATCCACCGCGATAGCCGGGAATGATGGAGTCGGTAACCCATTCCAGCTTACTTGGTACAGGCTTTATTCTTGTCCAGTTTTCCAAATCAGAACTTTTGGCCATTCCACCTCCGGTAACAAATAAGTAAAAGGTACTGTCCTGTTTTATCATTACAGGGTCATGCGCTGTAAATCCTTTGGAGTCGTCGGGTTGCCATTGTTGAGCCTTTGCTGAAAATGAAAGGTCGGCAAACACTACTATGAGCAATGATATCTTGATCAGTTTGGATAGCATATCGTATAATTTTCAGGTTTTGATACTTAATTTATTTTTCTATCATTTGATATACCCTGCCCAGGTATTGAGGATAAAGAGCGTCGCGGCGCGCCATGTTGATGTAAAACAAAGCAATCAGCTCGTTTTCGGGGTCAATGATGTATTCGGTACCAAACATGCCGCCCCAGGCATAGGCTGTATTCGATACTGCCGGAACGGGTTTCTTGAGTTCATTGTACAATTCAAAACCCAGCCCAAAACGGAATTCCTTTCCTCCTGCGTTTTGTTCGGGCAAGCGGTTGATGGTGGTCATTACTTCAATGGTTTCGGGTTTTAGAATGCGTTTTCCGTTGAATTCGCCTTTGTTCAGAAGCATCTGGCAAAATTTGGCGTAATCTTCAATGGGGCCATTTAAGCCGATGGCTCCTTCGCAGTACGTTTGTTGCGGGCTTACTGTTCCTTCGCTGTACATATTGCTTGTCGGTTCCAGATGACCATCAACAGCGCTGTACGCTTTCACAAAACGGCTTAGTTTATCTGCTTCGTAGTACCAGTCGGTATCTTTCATGCCCAACGGAACAAGCACATTTCCTTTTACATAGTCTCTGAACGATTGTCCTGAGATGCGTTCAATCAGGTAGGCCAGCATATTGGTGCTGATGTGATAGTTCCATTCAGTTCCGGGGTCGAAGCCTAGCGGATACTTAGCCAGGGCCAGCATTTCTTCTTCAAGATATTTTGCCTGGTAGTTGCCGCCTCCGCTGTGTTGTCCGGCAGGAGTTTCCGTTGGCATCATTCCGCCAAACCCGGCAGGGGCATCACTTTGTTTTCGTCCGGCTTGTTTAATTTTACCCACCAAACCAGCGTTTAGCCCCGATGAATGCGACATCAGGTGAACGAAAGTCATTGGACTGGCTACCGGCCGGGTTTCGTAAGTGCCGTCATCATTTACTTTTGTGACTACCTGGTCGGGTATTTCAGGAAAATATTCCGAAACCGGATCGTCAATATTAACCAGGCCCTTTTCCACAAGTGTCATAAAGGCTACGGTGGTTATGGCTTTTGTTTGCGAAAACAGTACATAGTAGTCGTCGACGGTTGCAGGGATCTTGTTTTCAACATCTTTCCATCCGAAGGCTTTGTGGTAAACAAGCTGTCCGCCTTTGGCCACAAAACCTGCAACACTGCTGGTTTTTTCCTGTTCAACAAACGATTGTAGCAATGAATCGATGCTTTCGATTTGAGCATGATCGATTCCCATTTGGGCTAAATCGGGATTTTTATTGAACGATTGGGGAACTTGCTCTCCTTGTTTCGATGGGGTGTTGCATCCCATTGCCATCACAAGAAGTAGGAAAAGGAAAGTACGGATGATGTTCATAGCATTTATTTGAAATATTTATAGTTCAGGATGCAGATATTTTGCGAAGAACTTTTTAAGGGCCGGTTCTGTCACTTCAAGCTTTTCATTGTAGGCTACACCGTGTTGTCCTTCTATCTCTAAATAGTCGATGTTGGCACCGGCTGTTTTCATTTTTTCAACAAAATCGCGGGTGCGTTCCGGAAGAACAATAGGGTCGCTTGTTCCCTGTATCAAAAACAGGGGTGGGTGGTCGGCGGCAATATATCCAATTGGCCACCATTCTTCTTTAGCCATGGGGACATCACGTCCCAGTTCAGTGGGAGGTGAACCAGCTGCTGCCACATTCACCCGGCTTGAATAATCGTCCCAGCCACCATCGCCTTCCAGACCGGCAGTGTCAGGCACCATGGCAAGCATGAGTGCAAGGTGGGCACCAGCCGAATGACCGTAGGCTCCAATTCGTTCGGGGTCAACCCGGAGTTCTTCTGCATGTGCACGTAACCACCGTACTGCACACTTTACATCTTCGATACAAGCCGGAAATTCAGCCTCGCCGATCAATCTGTATTCAACATTGATGGTAACATAGCCCTTCTGGGCATAGTCGACCATCATTTTCTGATACACATCCACTGATTTTGATCCTGCACGCCATCCGCCTCCGTGGACAATTACCAGTGCCGGACGAACTTCTGAACCGAAATTAAGGGGCATGGCCAAATCGAGTTTCCACGATTCGCTATCGCCTTCACGATATGGAAGATCTTTGCTTACAGTAATTGTATTAAATCCTTGTGTCAGGGCATTGGTGTCCTGAGTTGAATCTTTTTTACCATTGCATGCAGCAAGCAGCAATACTACTATCAAAGTAGCCGGGAAATTAAATACATTCCTTTTCATAAGCCTGCTTTACCTTGTTTGTTTTTTTTCATGATTTTAGTTTTTCAATGAAGGATGATACCGTCCTTTCACAACGATTTGATCACCCGAATCATCCACTTCAAACAAATGGGGTATGCGCACATAGCGGCCATTTACGTCTTTGTGACTATGAACCGACATCAGCAGTTTTCCCTCAAAAGTGCGGAACAGCATGCCGTGCCCGAAGTTGGGTGGTGTAATTGGGTCTTTTTCCTGAATCCACGGGCCATCTAAAGTGCCACTTTCGGAATAGGCCACCCCCTGTACATAGTCGCTGAAAACCCAGCTGGTCCAAATCATGCCTAATTTTCCTGTTTGGGTTTTGAACAGATAGGGTCCGTCGGTCACCTTGTTGGGGATAATACGTCCGTTTTGTTCTTCCTTGCTCCAGGGGGAATCGTAGGCGAAAAACATGATTTCCCTTTTCCCGATTGTGCCGCTTAAGTCGGGTTTCAATTCAATTTTTTCCATGGTACCGTTCCAGTTTACCAGCCATTCGCCGCAATAAATCATGTAGGGTTTACCATCGGTATCGACCCAAAAAGTACCATCTAAAGTTGGCAGGTCGGCAGGCAGGTAGGTTTCATCTTCCATGGGAACATAAGGTCCATCGGGTTGATC
>JAFGVJ010000244.1 GCA_016938055.1 Prolixibacteraceae bacterium | reverse complement strand
TGGCTGCATCGTATGCCGAAGCCATTGGCGCACAGGACATCTTCATCGGGGTAAGCCAGGTGGATTATTCGGGTTATGTCGATTGCCGTGAATCGTTTATCCGGGCCATGGAAAATGCCATCAACGAAGGCACCGTAATGGGCAAAGAACTGGGGAAGAAAATCACCATTCATACACCTTTCATTGGCATGAGCAAAGCCGAAGAAATTACCCTGGGCGAGCAACTGAAGGTTGACTGGAGCCTGACCTGGAGCTGCTACCGCGGTACCGAAAAGCCCTGTGGTACCTGCGATAGCTGCCTCTTGCGTGCCAAAGCCTTCGCCGAAGCCGGTGTAGTAGATAAGTCATTGTTCATTAGTAATTAGTCATTGAAACCCTACGCCGTACCAACAAGGCTGGTGTCTAAATTGAATTATAACCCGGTACCAAGTCTCAATGACCTCTTCATGACTCTCAATGACATTTAACTTAATGACTTTTAAAAATGACCAATGACTATATTTTTTTAGCACCCGAAGCAGTGTTTCCCATCATAAAAGATGAATCCGGAAATTCCCTGGCACATCGTCCAGCTACCGGATTTCCACTCGCCGGCACCTTACAGGGCGAGGGCAAAATGGCTGGAGTTCCGGTATTGTTTGTGCGTACGGCAGGCTGTAACCTGCGTTGCATGTGGAATTTGCCCGACGGCGCGGTGAGCTTATGCGACACCCCCCTTGCCTCGTTCGATACCCGGGGTGAAAAAAAGGTGGAGGTTAACAGCGTCAAAAACATCATCCTGAACAACCTTGGAAAAATGAACCACCTGGTAATTTCGGGCGGTGAACCCTTTATTCAACCCGAAGGACTTGTTACGCTGATCAGGGCCTTGAAAGCCGAACGCCCGCTACATGTGGCTGTGGAAACCAACGGAACCTTGTTCCACAAGGAATTGGTTGATGAAATTGACTTTTTCAGCATTTCGCCCAAACTGAAAAATTCAATTCCCACCTTTGAAAAATTGGAAAAAACCCGCACGCATATTCCTTTTGAGCCAGCCCAGGCTGAAAAAACCCGTCGCAACATTGCCGTTTTGCAACAATTCATCGACCACTGCATAGCCATTCCACAAAAAGATTTTCAATTGAAATTTGTGGTTCAGCATCACGATGAACTGGTGGAAATCGAAGAAAGCTTTTTGACCCACCTCACTGGCTGGAAACCCGACGACATTGTGTTGATGCCTTTGGGGAGTACCCCGGAGGAGCTACGCCAAACCCGCATGGTGGCTGTTGAAGCGGCCATTGAACGTGGATGGAGGTTCAGCCCGAGACTTCAAATCAACTACTTTGGAGGTGTATCAGGTGTATAAGATTTAAAAATAATTGGCATGTCCATCGAAGCAACCCACTTAGGCCGCCAAAGCAGCTACCCACAGCATTACGATCCGTCGGTGCTGGTAGCTGTGCCGCGAATTTTGAATCGCCAACAATACGGCATTTCCAATAAGCATTTACCATTTCATGGCTTCGATGTATGGCATGCATACGAGTTCAGCTTTTTGACGCTACATGGTATGCCAGTGGCAGGAATGCTGAAAATTGTATATCCATGCAACAATGAGTTCCTGGTTGAAAGTAAATCACTCAAACTCTACCTCAACTCATTCAACATGAGCCCATACGGTAAAACATTGGCCCAGGGCATTGAAGATGTTTTGAAAATAATCACAACCGACCTGTCGAAACTGCTGCAATGCACTGTGAATGTAAACTTCTTCAATCACAAAGCACAACCGGCTGATTCTGATTTCGACAACTTTTCAATGCTGGAAGAGTTGATCGACATGGACAAACTTTCGTGTAACACTTACATCGAAAACCCTGAACTTCTCAAAAATTCAAGCAATTCAAACCCAATAAAATGGGGCAGCCACCTGCTGCGCAGCAACTGTAAAATTACCCATCAACCCGACTGGGGGTCGATGTTCCTACACATGGAAGGTGCATCTCTCCCCACCCCTGAAAGCTTTTTGCAATACCTTGTTTCGCTCCGCAATGAAAATCACTTTCACGAAGAAATTTGCGAGCTGGTTTTCAAACGGTTGATGGACAAATTTTCGCCGGAAAAACTCATGGTGGCCTGCCTGTACACCCGTCGCGGTGGCATCGACATCAACCCGGTGCGTATTTTACATGGTACAACCTTGCCGGCATCATTGGTAAATCCAGCCATTCCGACACGCGTGACTTTCAGACAATAAAACCAGCCATATCATCTTACAATTTCAAAATTGAAGTCATGTAATTTCAAAGTTAAAGTCATGTAATTTCAAAATTAAAGTCTTGCAATTTCAAAATTAAATTGTATTTTTGTGCTGTTTTACAATGCAATATGACAACAAAAAGAAACATAACAAAAGCCATTCGTTTTTTACTTGGAAAGTATCCGGTTATAGCCCTTACAGGGCCTAGACAATCGGGCAAAACCACCCTGTTGAAAACCATGTTTCCCGATTACCGTTATGTAAGTCTCGAAAACCCCGATGCCCGTCAATTTGCAGAAAGCGACCCCAACGGTTTCTTGACATTGTACGACAAACAAGTGGTTTTCGACGAGGTGCAGCGCGTACCTGCCTTGTTTTCGTATATCCAAACCATTGTTGACGAAAGCAAAATCATGGGGCAGTACATCTTGTCGGGCTCTCAAAATTTCCACCTCATGGAAAACATCAGCCAGAGCCTGGCCGGAAGGGTAGCATTGTTCAATCTGTTCCCTTTTGATTTCAACGAACTTGCTGCCGACGGCTTGCTCAACGATGACTATTTGTCAAACATGCTCAGGGGCTTTTATCCGGCCATTTACGACCGTGACATCCCTCCCAAAATATTTTATTCGAACTACATCCAAACCTACGTGCAACGCGATGTTACTGAACTGCTAGCTATTAAAGACATGCGCATGTTTCAAAATTTCATTGGACTGTGTGCCACCCGTGCCGGGCAATTGCTGAACCTGAACGCGCTGGCCAACGAATGCGGCATATCACAACCCACAGCAAAGTCGTGGTTATCAGCCCTCGAAAGCAGCTACATTGTGTTTCAACTAAGTCCCTATTACAAAAATTTCAGCAAGCGCATCATTAAAACACCCAAACTTTATTTTTACGACACAGGATTGCTGCTTCACTTGCTGAAAATAAACACTGCAGAACAATTGCTCACCCACCCTGTTAAGGGGAGCCTTTTCGAAAACCTGATGATTTCGGAACTGTTGAAACAAATGCACCATGCCAACATGGTGCACGACATTTATTTTTGGCGCGATTCGGCCGGACACAAAATTGATTTACTGGCAGATATGGGCACCCGCATCAAAATTACAGAGATGAAGGCTGGAATGACCATCATGCCCGAGATGTTCAAAGCCCTCGAATGGTTCGAGACCAATACCGGATTGAAAAACCTCGACAAGGTGTTGGTATATGGAGGCCATCAAGCGCAAAAACGAAGCGCCGGAGCAGTCGTCCCCTGGAACAACATTGGAGAACTCGTTTCACTGTAATAAGTACTGACTCGATTATTTCCCTATTTTTGTACAAACCAGCAGTCAGGCAATGATGAGCAGCTTTCTTTTACAAATTGAAACCGTGGGCCCCGAGGGGCATAAACTGTTATGGGTACTCCTCATTCTGCTACTGTTGGGAGCAATTGCATTTTTTTGGAAGCTGCCCATTCTGCATTTCAGTAAAAGGAAGGGACTTAGTCTTCAGGTAGAAAAGAACAAACGGTATCATCCTACCACCATTTTTTTTAAGATTGAAAACAATGGAGATCAAGCCATCGACCTCGACCAACCGGTAATTCGCTTCAAAGATTACCTTAAGGAGAAAGCCTACAAAATTAAGGGGGTCAATACTGCAGCCATCTATCCCTTGTACCTAGAACCAGGGAAAAGTCATGAACTGGTTGTAGCCTTGCAGCCTTTTTACGATCATGCCCCGGTACTAAAGAATTTCCAAAGGGTTCGCGTTGAAATCAGCTATCAGGGTACAAAGCTCAAAAGTGCTTACCTGCTGTTAAAACCCGGTTTATTCCGAAAAGCAAAAACGACCTCATGAACTGGAATTTCGGGCACATCGATTTTTCAAGTTATCCGTCGTCCAACGAAGCGTTGGGGGCGATTTGCAACAGCGATGAATCCATCCTGAGAGTTTGGGCACCAACTGCCGACAGGGTTTTACTGCGCCTGTATCGAAACGGATTGGACGATGCCCATTTTGCACTCATTGACCTGGTAAAGAGAGGCCCGCTGTGGGAAAAAACCTTAGCGGGCGATTATCATGGCATTTATTACACCATCCAGTGTTTGATTGACAACAAGTGGATGGATGAAATCCCCGATCCGGCTGCATTTGCTGTGGGCGTAAACGGTAAGCGCGGCATGTTCTGCAATTTCGACCGTACTCACCCCGAAGGTTGGGAAACTGATCAGCGCGTTTTGCCCGACAATCCAACCGACATGGTGATTTACGAGTTGCATGTGCGCGATTTCAGCATTGATCCATACTCCGGTATCAAACAAAAAGGGAAGTACCTGGCCTTTGCCGAAGAAGACACCCGTTCGCCCGAAGGATTGATGACCGGCCTCGGTCACTTGCTGGAACTGGGCATTACCCATGTGCACCTGCTGCCTGTTTTCGATTTTTTCACCGTTGATGAAGCTCATCCCGAACGCAAGGAATACAACTGGGGTTACGACCCGCTCAACTTCAACGCACCCGAAGGTTCCTATTCCAATGACCCACACGATGGGGCCGAACGGATCAGAGAATTCAAACAGCTGGTACAGTCCCTGCATCAAAAAGGCATTGGAGTGGTCATGGACGTGGTTTACAATCACACGGGGCTGATCAACCATTCTTATTTCAACCAGACGGTTCCCGGCTATTACTACCGACAACGATCCAACGGCAGCTTCAGCGATGCCAGTGGCTGCGGCACTGAAATTGCCAGTGAACGAGCCATGGTCAGGAAATACATCATCGACTCACTGAATTTTTGGGCCAAAGAATACCATCTGGATGGATTTCGATTCGACTTAATGGGCGTATACGACCTGGAAACGATGAAAGCTGTACGTCGTGAAATGGATCAAATCGATCCAAGGCTCATATTGTATGGCGAAGGCTGGACGGCTGCCGAAAGTCCCATGCCTGAAAAGTACCGTGCAGTAAAAGCCAACACCCGAAAGCTGGAACGTGTGGCCATGTTCAACGACGATTTCAGGGACACCATGAAAGGTTCCTGGGGAAATCCTGCAAGTTTGGGTTTTGTGAGTGGCAAAACAATTTTTGAAGAAAATGTAAAGCTGGCCATCACCGGAGGAACTGATCACCCCCAAATCAATTTCGATTACATTGCCTCAATGTACCAGGCATGGAACACGGCACCTGCAATGAGCATCAATTACGTTTCGTGCCACGACAATTTCACCCTTTACGACCAGTTAAAACGCTCACGATCCGAAGCAGGTTTATACGAACTGTCGCGCATGGTTTGCCTGGCCGGTGCCTTGGTTTTAACTTCGCAGGGAATTCCCTTTTTGCATGCCGGGATTGAATTCATGCGTACCAAAAAAGGGCATGGCAATACCTACAAATCGGGCGACGAATACAACCAGCTCGACTGGAGCCGGAAAGCCATGTTCAAGCATGTTTTCGATTACTACAGAAAATTGATTGCCATCCGTAAAGCACATCCGGCCTTCAGAATGACCGACCGTAAACAACTGGAAGAGCATTTGAAATTTTCCGAAAAATACCTGCCCGGGGTGGTGGCATACGAGTTATCGAAATATGCCAACAACGATAAATGGAAACACATCCAGCTGATCTTCAACAACAATCAGGCACCTATAGTTTTCCCGGTTAAACTGCGGAAATGGACCGAAATTGTGAATGGCCTGGCCATTGACCCCGATGGAATTTGTTGCCACGAATCGGCATCGGTCTTTGTACCTCCCGTATCGATGATGATGCTGGTGGCTGATTGATGCCAGGAACAGTTCTAAGCGGAAACCTTACAAATAACAGTTTTTATAAGCTGTATTTTTATCAAGTTTACCGTACTTTTATCGAACATTCAATTCAACAATCATCCAATATTCAAAGCACAAATCATGGAACAACTCAGACAATCACTCAGAGATTCGGCTGCCCTGCGTTGGGGTATTCTATTGCTCATCAGCTATGTGATGGCCGCCAATTATTATTTCTACGATGCCCTTTCGCCCCTGAAATCGATCCTTCAGGAAAAACTGGGTTTTAGTTCATCGGATTATGGCTGGGTGGTAGGTTTCTACGCCTTCCCGAATACCTTTTTGCTGATGGCGATCCTGGGTGGAATCATCCTCGACAAAATCGGGATCCGCATCACGGGAACCATGTTCGTGGTGTTCATGCTGATAGGTGCTTTCCTGCAAGTATACGGTACCACTGATTATTTCAATCAGGGCGGATTTGGCTACGGGCTTTTCAACTCCTTCCTCACTAATTTCTCGCCCGCTGTAAAAATGATGGCTTTAGGGATGCTCATCTTTGGGCTGGGTGCTGAGACCAGCATTGTTGTGGTGAGTAAAATCATTGTTAAATGGTTCAGTGGCAAGGAACTGGCACTGGCTTTCGGGGTAAACCTGGGCATTGCCCGCATTGGCTCTGCCCTGGCCTTTTTTCTGGGACCCCGCCTGGCCATTCCCAACTGGCAAACGCCCCTGTGGTTTGCTTTAAGCCTCTTGCTCATTTCTCTGTTGGGGTTCCTGGTTTATTGCATTGCCGACGTGAAACTCGACAAACAAAATTTGGCATACAACGGTGTTGAAGCAGAAGAACCTTTCCGCTTGAAGGACATTACCGATTTGATTACCAATCGGACATTCATTTACATTACCATGTTGTGCGTTACTTTTTATGCCTCCATTTTTCCCTTTTTGAAATATGCTGCCGATTTTTTCCTGTATAAATTTGGTGTTCCTGAAACGACAGCCGGGGCCATTGCATCGTGGTTGCCCCTGGGCACAGTGGCATTCACGCCCTTCTTTGGCTGGCTGGTCGATATAAAAGGGAAAAGTGCCAGCCTGATGATCTACGGCTCATCGCTGCTGGTCATTGTTTTCCTCTTGTTCGCCTTTACCCGGATGAATCCCTATGTGCTGGTGTTCCTGTTGGGTATTTCTTTTTCGCTGGTACCGGCAGCCATGTGGCCCTCGGTTTCAAAAATTGTTCCTCTGCAAAAAATTGGAACTGCCTATGGCATGATGTTTTCCTTGCAAAACCTTGGCCTTTTTGCCGTACCTGTTGTGGCCGGCATGATCCTGGATGCCACCAACAAAGCCATCACGCCCGAGATGCTGCAAAATGGGGCTGTGCTCAACTACACACCAACCATCATCATGTTTGCCATCATCGGATCGGTGGGGGTACTGTTTGCCTTTCTATTGAAAAGAGAAGATAAAACCTCGGGTTATGGTATGGAATTGCCCTCCAATGCCACGCCTCCCGGAAAAGATTCGTCACTATAATAAATGAAAATCAAGACTTTTATCCTTTTCATCATGGGTTTCATTTTATTATCAGGATGCACTTCTACCCAAAGCATTTTCAAACAGGAAGTGAAGGAACGTTTCAACATAGCCATCATGCCCATGTACAATTACACTCAAATGGACGGACGGCTGGTCCCTTCCTACGGTGAGGCCATTTGGCATTACTCCGACGGCAATTTTGTGTACGCAAAATTTAATGTAAAAAAAATACACTGGAATCTGAAGAATCCTTACAAACTTTGAACTATTTCAAGGGATTCCAACCCTGCGCTGTGAGCTCAATTTCGGTACCACCCATGGCCACCAGTTTTGTCCCTTCAGAGGCAGCCACCATGTGACCGATGATGGTGATATCGGGGTGGTTGCGCACTTTGTCATGATCGGCCAATGGCAGGGTGAATAGTAACTCATAATCTTCACCACCATTCAATGCCGCCACCAAGGGATTGATGTTCAACTCTTCGGCCATTTTTTTGGTTTCGGCATCGAGGGGTATTTTATCTTCATAAATTTTGGCTCCGCAGCCCGATGCTTTACACAGATGCTTGATTTCTGATGACAAACCATCTGAAATATCAATCATGGAGGTGGGTTGAATTTTCAACTCACGAAAAACTTTCAGCACATCGATCCGAGCCTCGGGTTTTAGCTG
>JAFGVJ010000243.1 GCA_016938055.1 Prolixibacteraceae bacterium | reverse complement strand
GCACCATCGCTGGCCTGAATTTTATCGTTCCCCAACTGACCCCAGCTGGCCCTGATTTTCAGAAAATCAATGGCACTGAAACTTTCCATGAAAGCTTCTTCCGAAAGGACCCAACCTGCACCAATGGTTGGAAAATACCCCCACTTTTGCTGATATTTTGAACTACCATCGGCACGCATGGTTGCGTATAGCAGGTAGCGGTCGTTGTAATTGTAGGAGACCCTTCCGAAGTATGAAAGGCCATATTGATGCATGCCATTGTCCCAAACACTCTCAGAGGGTTTTGTTTCCGACTGACTGATGTACCAGGCTTGTTCCTGGTCGATCGGGAAATTCAGCCCCTGTGCGCCCAGCATTTGAGCAGCTTCGTCGCGGTACGATGTACCCAACATGGTGACCAGTTGATGGTTCCCAAAACGATTGGTGTAAGTTAGTGTATTGTCGAAGTATTGATAATGAAAGTTTTCAACGCTTTTGTTGATGCTGGCATCGGCACGCTGGAAGTTTGTGCCAATGTAATAGGGAAGATAAACATTCCGGTTGTTCAAATCGGTTAAGCTATGATTGTAGCTCGATTTGAATGACAGGTGATCGTTGAATTCGATCTTCACATAAAAATTGGCCATGACTTTTCTAATCAATGTCCGGTGTTCATTGAACATGAGTGAAGGAAAGGGGTTTTGTCCGCTACGGTAGCCCAAATCCTGTGCATTTGCATACTTGATGGGAGTAGCCTCAGTATTGTTTTCATCGTAAATCGGCAAAATAGGGATGGCAAAATAAGCCTGATTCCAAGCAGCTCCTTCTTCGCCATATTTGGTGGCATTGCTCAACATCATGTTGCCACCCACGGTTAACCAGTCATTGGCTTGAAAATCGATTCTGGCACGCAGGTTTAAACGTTTGTAATCGTTTTTCATGTCGAGGATGCCTTCTTGCGAAAAATAACTGGTACCCAGCGAATAGCTAGTTTTGTCGTGGCCACCTGACACATTCAAACTATGATTTTGCATGGCTGCCGGGCGTAAGATTTCTTTGTACCAATCGGTATTAACATCGGGTACATTTGGATTGATCCGGCTACGTCCGTAACGCTGCATAGCATTCAGGATAAACTCTGCATCGGCCGCTGAGCCCGACTCAATGGCCATGGTGGTAAACTGTTCGGCATTGGCCATTTTCAGCACATTTTGTGCAAGCTGATAACCGTAATAGCCACTGTATTCGATGTCGGTTTTTCGGCCAGCTGAGCCCGATTTGGTTTCAATCAATACAACACCGTTTGCAGCACGAACACCATAAATGGCTGCTGCCGAGGCATCTTTCAGTACCGATATGGTGGCAATATCGGCCGTATTCAAGAAGTCGATGTTGTCGTAAAAAACTCCGTCGACTACATAAAGGGGTGCTTCGTTGTTGCTCCCCGGATAGGAACCCACACCACGGACCCTGATGGTGGGTGAGTTACCGGGGCCACCGGCACTGACAATCTGAACGCCAGCTACTTTTCCTTGCAGGGCCTGCATTGCCTGGCCGGTAGGTGTTTTTACAATTTCATCGGATTTCACAGTGGTGATGGACGAAGTGAGGTCTTTCACGCTCATCTTTCCATAACCCACCACAATGACATCGCCGAGAGTTTCGACAGATTCTTCGAGTACAACATTGATGGTTGATTTGTTATTGACTGCAACTTCCTGGCTTGTAAGCCCAATAAAACTGAAAACCAGGATATCGTCGCCATTGACCTGAATCGAATAATTTCCATCAATGTCAGTAATTGTTCCCTGTGTTGAGCCTCGTACCACTACGCTGACTCCAGGAACTGCTTCACCATTGTCGGCAGTAACAACACCCGAAACGGTTAATTTCTGTGCCCAAACTGTTCCTACGAACAAGATGAGGCAGGTTAGCAAACAAATTCTTTTTATCATATTGAACAAATTTTTAATAGTTATATTGATTCTTTAGGGTTAATGTAAAATCACTTTCATGAAGTTATATCCGGCTGATGTATTCATAATCAGTCGCATGTAGTCGCTGTTGTACATTCCTTCCTGCCAGGCGAAGCAGAGTTCGTTGACACCTGCAGGATAATTTTGTTCAGGTGCCAAAACAATTTGTGTATCACCGGTTTTATCCAATAGTGTAAATTCAACTTGATCGGGTTCTTCCAAAAAGAAACGAACACAATAGGTCCCTTTATCGGGGTGCATCAATAAGTCGACACAAGTGCTGGTTACATCGGCAGTGTTGAAGGCGAAGCCGGTTGGAAGTTCAGGTTGGTGAATCCCTGCTGCAGCCAGTCCCTTTTGAATTTCAGGAATCGACATGAATAAGTCCCACAGCAAGCCTGAACGGTAATTTTCGATCATAGCCGGAATGGGCCCCTGATCGATGGCCAGAAAGCGTTGGCTTTTCCATCCGGTGATTGGACTGAATGCATCGTAGTAGCCCAGATCACTGTACATTTCGGGATAAAGGGCTTTTATGCCCATGATTACCTGCATGCTGTAATAAGGGGTAAATGGAATGGATGCAATGGCCGCGGTTGGGGCAATCACGCTCAGGTCGTTTCCAGGCGAATGTGCAGAATAGCCATCGATGCTATAACTTGCTGTAAGCCCCCAAACACTGTCGTTGTAAGCCATTCCGCTGGTTTGATGTACACAATAATGACGGTTAATCATGGCATGTTTCACCGAAAAGTCCCAGAAGAACATGTAATCGTCCTGCATTTGGTTCGGGTTCAGGCTCAACATTGAATAATGGGATAGAAACATGGGCATGTGTAGCGGATTTGCAACAGTGGTTTCGTATCCATAATTGTTAGTGGTGCCAACAATGCTGCCATTTCGGTACCATCCGCTTTTATAAAAGCTTCCCGGTATTGAATACCTGGGAGCTCCCATTGCCAGTATGTATGCAACCAGGGCCTCGTTGTAACCACCAATGGGCAATTCATAGTATTCACCTGCTCCATTTTGAGGAGGATACCACGACCAGAAAAGTGATTGCTGATTGTTGGTGAAATTGCTGAATTCAATGGCTGAATAGAAACTGGTAATTGAATCACGAACTTCT